>JAKQWJ010000244.1 GCA_029562045.1 Spirochaetota bacterium
CTCTCTTCGATCACTGGATCGACGCGACCAACAAGCCCGACGACCAGATCGCGGCACAAATCCGCGCCGCCCAGCCCGACATCGCCATCGACCTCGCCGGCCTCCACGTCACCGCCCGCCCCGCGCTCTTCGCCAAGCGCCTCGCGCCAATCCAAGTCACCTACCTCTCCTACGCCGGAACAACCGGAATCCCCGCGATGGATTTCCGGATAGTCGACGCAATCACCGACCCTCCCAATTCCGACAATCTCGCCACCGAGCAACTCGTCCGCATGCAGGAGCCCCCTCCCTTCGGGAGGGAGGCCGGAACAATGCGGGGCTCCTTTGGCGCCCCTTCTGCGGCGCCCTCCCCATCCGGAAGTCACCGGCAGGATAAACTTGCGGCGGCCCCCGGAAAAACGCCGGCCCCTTCCGACAGACAAAAAAAAGGCCGCCGTTTCCTGAAACGGCGGCCTTCCACGATAGCAGGGGGAGGACTCGAACCTCCGACCTCCGGGTTATGAGCCCGACGAGCTGCCAACTGCTCTACCCTGCGGCGCATGGTCAATGTATGTTTTTTTCGAAAAAGAGTCAAGGGGGGTCCCACCGGAAAGGGCGTGATCCCCTCAGTCTGTAGAATACCCGTCAGGAGGCTGAGGCCCCGAATCGGCGGATTCCCCCCTCCCCCGCGGGGAGCCGAGACCGTCCCTCCCTTTCGTCCTGCAGAACGGCCCTGCGGTGAAGGTTTCTCAGGACCATCGCCGCAGCTCCCAGAGTGGGCAGGGCCAGGAAGGCCGTCCCGGATCCCCGGAACAGAAAGAAATCGTAGAGTCCGTGGAACAGCACCGCCGCGAGGATCCCTCTTCCGTAGGAGGGCCGGTAGGTGAACCGGGACAGGCCCACGTGATAGCCCAGGATCCCCGATGCCACGGCATGCATGGGCACCGAGGTGAGGCCCCGGAGGATCAGGGTCAGCGGGTCCTCGAAGGTGTAGAAGATGTTCTCGAAGAAGGCGAAGCCGAAGCCCGCCGCCATGGTGGCCCGGATGCCGTCGGTGATCCGCCGGAACTCCCTGCGGTGGTAGAGAAAGACCCGGACCGCCAGGAGCTTCATCGCCTCTTCCACCAGGGCCGCGGACAGAAAGGCCCGGAGGAGATCCCCCGCCACGCCGCCGGAGAACCCTCCCATGGCCCTGAGACCCAGCTCCACCACCGCCGCGGGGAGAACGGCGATAAAACCCAGAAAAAAGGCGGGAAAGACCAGGCCCGGGGGCCCTCCGCCGAGGGAGGATTCTCGCCGCCGCAGGAGATACAGCGCCGCCAGGGAGGGGACCCCGGCGAAGAGCAGGTTCAGCGCCAGGAATGACACGATCCGCCGACCCCGGAGGGGATCACCCTTTCAGGACCCGCTGGAGACAGGAAATGAAGAGGCGGTTCTGCTCCGGGGTCCCCACGGTCACCCGGATCCAGTCCGCCATGCCGAAGGATCTCAGGGGCCGGATGGTGACCCCCATGTCCATTATCCTCTCGAAGACCTCCGTCCCGTCCCGGTTCAGATGGACGCAGACGAAGTTCGCCTCCGTGGGATAGTACCGGAGCCCCAGCCGGTCGAACTC
>JAKQWJ010000252.1 GCA_029562045.1 Spirochaetota bacterium
TCATCGCCGCGACGGCCCTGATCCTCCTTCTTCCCTACCTGGCCATCATCCTCCAGTCCTTCGCCACCCGGTGGAACAACACCTGGCTCCCCGCAGGCTTCACCCTGGAGAACTACGCCAAGGCCGCCTCGGACACCAACGCCATGGTGAAGACCCTGATCCTGCTGGGGACGGTGACGCCCATCACGGTGCTTCTGGGCATCGTTTTCGGCCAGATGTACAAGACCCGGCCCCGGCTCCGGTGGCTGGGCTACATCACCCTCCTTCCCTTCATCCTGCCCGGGGTGGTCATCGGGGTGGGGCTCATCCAGTCCTACTCGACCCTGAGCATCTTCGGCCTTTCCCTGTCGGGTTCGGCCGTCTTGATGGTGGCGGCCATCTCCATCCGCCGGCTCCCGGTGGTGCTGAAGCCCATCGAGGCGGGCTTCGCCCGGATCGACCGGGGTCAGGAGGAGGCGGCCTTCAGCCTGGGGGCGGGGGAGCTTCGGGCCTTCATCGAGGTCATCTTCCCCCAGATCCGGATCTCGGTGTACTCCGCGGTGGTCATCGCCATGGTGAAGGTGGTCACCGAGCTGGCCTCGTCCCTCATCATCTACCCCCCGGGCTGGCGGAACATGTCCCTCTACGTGGCCTACTATGTGGCCGAGGGTTTCATCTCCCAGGCCTCGGCCATGGCGGTTTTCATGATAATCCTGGTGGGAGTGGGGACCGGGGTGTCGAACTATCTATCCTCCAAGGAGAGCAGAAAATATGGCTGAGATACGGGTGGAGAACCTGGTCAAGCGCTTCGGTTCGGTGACGGCGGTGGCGGACCTTTCCCTGGAGATCCGCAAGGGGGAGATGGTGGCTCTGCTGGGCCCCTCGGGCTGCGGCAAGACCACCCTTCTGCGGATGCTGGCAGGTTTCGAGCACCCCACGGAGGGGCACATCTACATGGACGGGGAGAGGATAAACGACCTTCCCCCCCAGCAGCGCCGGATCGGCATCGTCTTTCAGGACTACGCCATCTTCCCCACCATGACGGTTTACGACAACGTGGCCTACGGACTCAAGATCAAGAAGCTCCCCAGGGAGCGGATCCGGAAGGAGGTGGAGGAGTACCTGGGTCTGGTGGGGCTTTCGAGCTACGGGGAGCGCATGCCCTCCCAGCTCTCGGGGGGGCAGCAGCAGCGGGTTGCCCTGGCCCGGGCGCTGATCAACAAGCCCGAGGTGCTCCTGCTGGACGAGCCCCTGTCCAACCTGGACGCGGCGCTGCGCCTGCGGATCCGCAAGGAGATCCGCAAGCTCCAGCAGTCCCTGAACATCACCGCGGTCTTCGTCACCCACGACCAGGAGGAGGCCCTGTCCATCGCCGACAAGATCTTCGTCATGCGGGAGGGGGAGCTGATGCAGAGCGGAGGGCCCGACACGATTTACACCCGGCCGGCCAATGACTTCATCGCCGACTTCATCGGCAGGAGCAACGTGATGTACGGCCGGGTCCTCGCCGGGGGTTCGGAGCCCCGGGTGTCGGTGGACGGGACGGTATTCCAGGTCTCCCCCCCGGCGGGGGAGGGGCTCTCTCCGGAGGAACGGGTCTGGGTTTCCATCCGCCCTCATCTCATCAAACTCCACCCTCTCGATGGGATCTCCCCGGACCGTGACCCCGCCCTGGAAAGCGCCAATGCGGGCCGGGGAGAGATCGTGTACGTGGAGTATCTGGGGAACTACACCAAGGGGGAGATCCGGCTTCCGGGAGGCCGGGACCTGGAGTTCGAGCACTACCATCTGGATCCGGGGGCGGGGGAGACCTCCCTGCGCCGGGGACAGGAGGTCCGATACGAAATTCCCGCCCGGAACATCCTGACGGGCCGGAGCATTCGGGGGACCTGAGAGAGGAGAGACGCCGTGAAGGCCATGGAGAAGGACCTGTACCAGCACAGCACCTACGTGCCGAAGATCGATTTTTCCTTCCACCAGTACCTCATTCCCGGGGAGGAGCCCATCCTGGTCCACACGGGCTACGCGGATCAGACGAGGGCCCTGCTGCCCCGGATGGAGGAGGTCCTGGGGGGGCGGGAGCTGGCCTATATCTTTCCCTCCCACTTCGAGGGGGACGAATGCGGAGGTCTGGCCCTGCTGATGGAGCGCTACCCCGCAGCGGTGGTGGTCTGTTCCGCCGTGACCGCCCGGCAGATAGCAGGTTTCGGCTGCGGGGCGGCGACCCGGGTCCAGAAACCCGGGGACAGGCTCCTTTCCCCCTCCTTCGAACTGGAGTTTTTCAGCTACCCATCGGAGATGCATCTCTGGGAGGGGCTTCTGGCCCTGGAGAGAAAGCGGAGCGTCTTTTTCAGCGCGGACCTGATGATCCGGCCCGGCGAGGGGGGCGGAAAGGTGCGGGAATCCCGCTGGGAGGATGAGGTGCACGGCATCGGTCCGGAGCAGGTGCCCGATCCGGAGCGGCGGAGCCGGCTGCAACGGGAACTCCGGGAGATTTCCCCGGTTTTCGTCGCCACCGGGCACGGTCCCTGCGTGCGGCTCCACTGAAGCCGCGGAATGGAGGTTGCGGAATGATCGACAAAAAACTGCTGGAAGTCCTGTCCACCACCCCCGATGCGGCCCTGGCCATCGTGACCCGGGGGCCGGAGGGGCCCCATATGGTGAACTCCTGGAACAGCTATGTCCAGATCAACGGGGAGGGGGAGCTTCTCATCCCCGCGGGCCGGATGCACGAAACGGAAAAAAACATCCGCCGGGACCCCCGGGTGCAGCTCACCATCTGCAACCGGGAGGTGGAGGGGCTGCGGTACCGGGGGACGGGTTTCCTCCTGACCGGGGAGGCCCGTTTTACGGACAGGGGATCGGATTTCGAAACGGTGAAGGCCCGCTACCCCTGGGCCCGGGCGGTTCTGGCGGTGAAGATCCTGACGGCGGAACAGACCCTGTGAAAGCCCGTGGGGCCGGCCTCCTCCCCGGGGAAGGCCGGATCCCTCTCCGGAGGGGTTCGGCCTGATGAGGAGGCGGCCTGACCCCCGACTCGCGGCGGCCCGCCCGGATCTTTCCAGAAGAATTTGCCCCGCCGCGGATAATCACCCATATTGTATGAGTGCGTTTTTTGTCTTCTGCAAAGACGCCAGGACAAGTTCATCGGGAGGATGGATGCCATGACCATCGGTTTCAATGTGGACGACGAGGCGGCCTGGGGCCCCACAATGGACAGGGTTCAGGCCCAGGCTGCGGGGCACCGGATAATCCGGGGCATCTCCGCCTGCCGGGAGGCCATGCCGGAGCTGGCGGCCCTGGTTACCAGCCGCCTGAGCAGGGAGGACGTGGAAAGGGCGGCACAGCTGAAGGCAGTCTTCGTCCCCATGGTGGGTGTGAACCACCTGCCCCTGGATCTGCTGAAGGCCCGGGGGGTCTCCATCTTCAACTCCCACGGGAACGCCGAGAGCGTCGCCGAGAGGGCCCTGGCCCTGACCCTGGCGGGGCTGGGGAAGATCGTGGAGTATCACAACGATCTTCTGGAGGGCCGCTGGCACGGTTTCTGGGTCAACCGGGGGGCGGAAGACAACTGGCGGTCCATCCGGGGGGTGCCCGCCGCCATTTTGGGGGTGGGGGCCATCGCCCAGGCCCTGGCCAGGCTGCTGAAGGCCTTCGACTGTCCGGTGAAGGGCTGGCGCCGCCGGGATCTGGACCAGACGATACCCAACTTCGACTGGGTGGGGGTGGATCTGAAGGAGGCCCTGCGGGGGGCCGGCCTGGTGTATGCCGCTCTTCCGTCCACCGATCTGAGCCGGGGGATCATTGACGCCGAGGCCCTCTCCTGGATGCCCGGGGCCTTTTTCGTCAATGTGGGCAGGGCGGACACCGTGGACGAACAGGCCCTGTACGAGGCCCTGCTCCACGGGAGGCTGGCCGGGGCGGGCCTGGATGTCTGGTACCGCTACCCCAAACCCGGATCGGGCGACATCGGGATGTCCCGCTTTCCTTTCCGGGAACTCAAGAATGTGGTTCTCTCTCCCCATGTGGCGGGGGCCACCGACACGGCCCTCCGGGAAACCTACAGGGAGATGGGGGACAACATCCTGCTGTGGCTCCAGGGAAGGCCGAAAAACCAGGTGGACCCGGACCTCACCTATTGAAACCGGGGGCGGGGCCTCATAACGGGAGCCTCCGGGGGAGTCCCGCCGGATCCCCGGAGGCGGGGACCGCCGCTCGAAAGCCGGCCTCTTCCTTTCCCGGGGCGCTTCGGAAAAGCGGAGGGCCGCGGGATAAAGACGCCCTCTTCCGTCACTCACCCGCCGGGAGCCGAGAAAACACTTGCCAACTCCGGAGTTTTCCTGTATTCTGGGGTCGTTACCCTGCCATGTGATTCGGATACGGGTATCACACTATTCATTACAGGAGAGGTTCATGAAAGCTGCGATCGATTCTGATCTTTGCACGGCTTGCAACCTTTGCGTGGAAATCGCCCCGGAGGTTTTCCGGATGGGCGATACCACCGCTGAGCCCATCAGCCCCGTGGTGGCGGCCGGCCACGAAGAGGAGGCCCGG
>JAKQWJ010000257.1 GCA_029562045.1 Spirochaetota bacterium
CCGGGCCGGTCCCGCCGTCGGTGTCTGCCCCCGTCCCGGAGGCGTTACCCAGATGGGACAGAAGGTCCCGGTCCCGGTCCAGATCCAGGCCGGCCACGGCGTTTTCCAGAACGATTTCGTCCACCGCCTCGGCGGGGCGTCCCAGGAGAAGGGCGGCGAGCCGGTAGTGGATTTTCAGAAGGGGAATCTCCACCAGGGTGGAGCCGTCCGGTCCGTGGACCCGCAGGTCACGGATTTCCAGCTCCCGGAGGATGGAGGGGGAAACGGAGCCGTAGGAGATGCGGCGGCCCACCGCGTCTTCCAGTCCTTCCAAAAGGCGGGATTTCAGGTGCTCCATGCGCCGGGAAACTCCGGTCTGGACGGGTTCGTACACCGCCGCCGTCCCTGCCGCGATTGCCGCGATGAGCAATCCGGTCACAAGGCGGGGTCCGAAACGGAAAAAACGAATGGACGGGCCTCCTGTTCCGGTGTAAAATGTAGCACAAGAGGCGGGGAAAAGATACCTGCCCCAGAGCATGAACACTGCGGAAATTCTGCGCGGCTTTCTCGTCCTGGAAGGCATTGACGGGGCGGGCACCACCACTCAGGCCTCCCTTCTCGGCGAACGCTGCGCCCGGGAAGGCATTCCCTGCTTCCTCACCCGGGAGCCCACCGACGGGCCCATCGGCCGCCTCATCCGGTCCGCGCTGCGGCGGGAGGCATCCTTCACTGCGGAAACAATGGCCCGTCTCTTCGCCGCGGACCGCGGGGAGCACCTGTCCGGGCCCGGGGGCATCCGGGCGGCCCTGGAGCGGGGAGAACTGGCGGTATCGGACCGGTACTTTTTCTCCTCCCTGGCCTACCAGAGCGTGGAATGCGACCCGGACCTGGTCCGGGAACTGAACCGCCGGTTCCCCCTGCCGGAGTATCTGATTTTTCTGGATGTCCCCCCGGAGATCGGGGAGGGGCGGGTTTCCCGCCGCGGCGAAAGGGAGATCTACGAACGACGGGATTTCCAGTCCAGGGCCGCCGCCAACTACCTGCGGCTCTGGGAGGACTACGGGGCCTCGGGAATGAAGATCCTGCGGGTCGACGGCACGGAGGACCCCGGGGACATTCACCGCCGGCTATGGAGCTTTGTGGAGAAAAACCGATAATGAAGGGATGAAAAGAACCGCGGCCCTTCTCTGCGCCGGGCTGTTTCTGCTCCAGAGTCCCCCCGCCCACCCCTACAGGATCCTCTACGCGGAGCAGTTCTACCGTCTCTTTCATCTGCACTACTACCGCTACCCCGAACGGACGGCGGAGAACATCTCCTATCTGGAGAGGGCCCTGCGTTCGGATTTCGCCAACCCGCTGTACGCCCTGGCCCGGATTCCCGACGCGAAGCACTGGGAGCGCTACCGCTACCTCTTCGCCATGCACGTGAACCTCAAACTGACGGAACTCTACCTCTCCTGGGGGGGCGGGTACCAGAAGATGACGGCCTTTTTTTACAACGCCCCCTGGAGGAGGGAGAACCTGGAGAGCCTGGACCGGGCGGAGGAACTTTTCCGCCACGCCCTCCTGTACTGGGAGGAGGCCCGGGTCTGGTCGAAAAAAGCCCGTCCCCTTCCCTACCACATGGAAGAGATCCAGTTCTGGGAGGACGAGAACCACCGGATCGAAACGGGGGAACTGGATTACCGGGACATCATCGATGGACACCTGAGAAAGGTCGCCCGGGTCCGGGCGGAGTTCCAGGCCATGGACGAAAAAACATATTAAAAAATGAGCATCCCGTCGCCGTAGGAAAAAAAGCGGTAGCCTTCCCGCACCGCCTCCCGGTAGGCATGCCGCATGAGGTCGGTCCCGCCGAAGGCACAGACCAGCATGAAGAGGGTGGACCGGGGGACGTGGAAATTGGTGAAGATCATGTCCGCCCCCCGGAACCGGTATCCGGGGTAGATGAAGATCTCCGTGGAGCCCGATCCCGGGACCGGCCCTCCCTCCCCCCATGAGCTTTCCAGGACCCGCACCGAGGTGGTGCCCACCGCCAGAATCGGGACCCCCCGGGCCTTCCCGGCGGCGATCTCCTCCGCCACGACGGGTTCCAGGCTGTAGTCCTCCCGGTGCATCACATGGTCTTCGATGTTCTCGGAGCGCACCGGAAGAAAGGTCCCGGGCCCCACATGGAGGGTCACCGTAAGCCTCCGGATTCCCCGCCGGTCCATCCGGCCCAGGATCTCCGGGGTGAAGTGCAGCCCCGCCGTGGGGGATGCCACGGAGCCCGGGACCCGGGCGTAGACGGTCTGGTACCGCTCCGCGTCCCGGGGCTCGTCCTCCCTGCGGATGTAGGGGGGAAGGGGGACGTGACCGCAGCGGTCCAGGTATTCCTCGGTGACGGGGCGGGAGAAGCGCAGAAGAGG
The DNA here is from genome assembly GCA_029562045.1 of Spirochaetota bacterium. Taxonomy (GTDB): domain Bacteria; phylum Spirochaetota; class Spirochaetia; order DTKZ01; family DTKZ01; genus JAKQWJ01. The sequence continues at coordinate 2,388 of JAKQWJ010000257.1, forward strand.
CCCGTTCCCCGCACCGTCCGTCACCTCCGCCTCCAGACCCTCGGGAAAGAGAAAGACCCGTCCCGGCACGAGGCGCCGCCTCCGGTTGGACATGACCCGCCAGACCAGGCCGTCCGGACTCTTCAGAAGAAGAAACTCCGCCCGTCCGCCGGTGTCCCCGGCCCGGCCGAAGAGCCGGGCTTTGCGGACCCGGCTGTCGTTGAAGACCGCCAGGGTGCCCGGGGGCAGAAGATCGGGGAGGTCCCTCACCATCCCATGCCCGATCCGGCCGGAGCGCCGGTCCACCGTCATCATCCGGGATTCGCCCCGGGTCTCCGGCGGGTGCTGGGCTATGAGTTCCGGGGGGAGGTCAAAAAAGAAATCCCGCGTTTTCATCCCCGCCCCCCCCCAATCCGAGATGTCTGTGGGCCAGGGGGGTGGTGGTGCGGCCCCGGGGCGTTCTTTTCAGGAAGCCCCGCTGGATCAGGTAGGGCTCGTAGAAGTCCTCCAGGGTATCGATGGACTCCCCCACGGAAATCGCCAGGGTCTCCGCCCCCACCGGACCTCCCCCGTATTTTTCGATGATGATCCGGAGAATCTCCCGGTCGTGGCTCTCCAGGCCGTAGGAATCGATCTTCAGGCGCCGCAGCCCGTCGGCCACGATGTCCCGGGTTATCTCCCCGCCGCCCAGGACCTGGGCGAAGTCCCGCATCCTCCGCAGCAGGCGGTTCGCGATCCGGGGGGTGCCCCGGGAGCAGCCCGCCAGCAGGGCGGCGGCGTCGTCCCGGATGGGAATTTCCAGGATACGGGCGGAGCGGTAGACGATGCGGATGAGCTCCTCCGGGCTGTAGTAGTTGAACCGCACGTTGATGCCGAAGCGGGAATACAGGGGGCTGGACACCAGGCCCGCTTTGGTGGTGGCCCCGATGAGGGTGAAGGGAGGCACCGGAATGCGGATGGACCGGGCCGAGGGCCCCTGCCCGATGATCCAGTCGATCTCGAAGTCCTCCATGGCCACGTACAGCATCTCCTCCAGGGCCGGCTTGAGCCGGTGGATCTCGTCGATGAAGAAAACCGCGCCCTCGGTTATGGTTGTGAGGATCCCCGCCAGGTCCTTGGGTTTGTCCAGCGCCGGAGCCGAGGTGGGTTTGAAGTCCGCCCCCATCTCGGAGGAGACGATCCCCGCCAGGGTGGTTTTTCCCAGCCCCGGAGGACCGCTGAGGAAGATGTGGTCGATGGGCTCCCCCCGGTCCCGGGCGGCGGCGATGAATACCGACAGGTTTCCCTTGATCTCCTCCTGCCCCTGAAAATCCGACAGGAGTTTCGGGCGCAGCCCCCCTTCCTTTCCGTCCTCGGCCTCGTCGTAGGCTCCCCCCATCAGCGTGTCCTTCTCCATGGCCTAACCGCTGAGCCTCACGATGGCCCGGCGGAAAACTTCCTTTTCCAGCTCAGGACCCGACAGCCCCTGGCCCTCCATCTCCTGGGAGATGCTCCGCACCGCCGCCTCCGCCCGTTTGCGGTCGAAGCCCATGTCCGCCAGGGCCGCGGCGATGTCGTTCTCTTCCGGAGCCACCTCCTTCTCCTTCAGGGTCAGTTTCCCCTTCAGGGCCAGCATTATCTTCTGCGCCGACTTCAGGCCCAGCCCCGGGATGCGGGTCAGGGAATCCACATCCCCCGCTTCCAGGATCCGGACCAGGGACTCAACATCGACGCCCGACAGGATCCGCAGGGCCTGTCGGGGTCCGATGCCGTTCACTTTCAGAAGATCCAGGAAGAGGGACCTCTCCTCCTCGCCGGCGAAGCCGTAGAGCCTCATCCCGTCGTCCCGGTGCACCAGGTGGGTGAAGACCCTGACCCGGGCCCCCGGCGCGGGAAGGGCGGTGGACGTGTGGTGGGAGGTTTCCAGTTCCCACTCCACTCCGCCGGTGTCCAGGAAGATTCTGCCCGGCCCCTTGCCGGTGAGAAGACCTTTAAAGCTGTTGAACATCAGGGCAGCCTCCCCGGGTGTGGGCGTGGCAGATGGCGGCGGCCAGCGCGTCCGCCGCGTGGTCCGGCTTCGGGACCTCCGGAAGTCCCAGAAGAAGACGCACCAGCTCGCCCACCTGTTTCTTGTCCGCCCGACCGTTGCCCACCAGGGCCTGTTTTATCGCCTGGGGCGGGTAGCCCCGGCAGAGGACCTTCCGCCGGGCGAAGACCAGAAGCGCCACCCCCCGGGCCTGGGCCACCGGGAGGGCGCTGGTTATGTTCCTGGCGAAATACAGATTCTCGATCCCCGCCTCCCGGGGCCCGTACTCCCGCACCAGGGCCAGGAGCCTCTCGTAGATGACATTGAGCCGGGTTCCGGTTTCCATGTCCGGGGGCGTGGAAATGACCCCGTGGGCGATGTGCCGGAACCGCCCCGAGCCGGCGTCGATGATGCCGTAGCCCGTCTCCGCCAGCCCCGGGTCCAGGCCCAGAATCCGGGTCATTCGTCCGGGGAGAAGTCTTCCGGAATGTCCAGGTTGGAGGAAACGTTCTGCACGTCGTCGTGATCGTCCAGGGCCTCGATGAGCTTGACGGCCTTTCCGGTTTTTTCGTTGTCCAGGGTGACATAGGAATCCGGAACCTTGGTGATCTCCGCGGAAACCTGCTCCAGCCCCGCCTTCTCCAGGGCGTTCAGGACCGTTTCGAACTCGTCGGGATCGGTGATGACCTCGATGACCTCGCCCTCCCGGGAGACATCCTCCGCCCCCGCCTCCAGGGCCACCTCCAGGACCCGGTCCTCCGTGACTTTCCCGGCGTCGAAACCGATGACGCCCTTTCGTTTGAAGAGGTAGGAGACACAGCCGGTTTCGCCCAGGTTTCCGCCCCCCCGGTTCAGGATGTACCGGATGTCCGCGGCGGTCCGGTTGCGGTTGTCCGTCAGAACGTCGATGAGGATGGCCACGCCGCCGGGACCGTACCCCTCGTAGGTGATCTCCTGGTAATCCACCCCTTCCAGCTCGCCCAGACCCTTTTTGATGGCCCGATCCACGTTGTCCTTGGGCATGTTGGCCGTCCGGGCCTTCAGCACCGCGGCCCTGAGCCGGGGGTTGGCGGTTATGTCCCCTCCCCCCAATCGGGCGGCGATGGAAATTTCCTTGATGAGCTTGGTGAAGATCTTTCCCCGTTTGGCGTCGGCGGCTCCTTTTTTATGCTTGATGGTGGCCCATTTGCTGTGACCTGACATTCTATCTCCTTCGCGTCTTTCGACGTCGCGTCCTCACCGGTGGCTTTGACCATACCATGGGGAAAAAATCGCTGTCAAGGTTTCCCGTTTTCCCGGTCGGGCCACACGGGTTCCCGGAGCCCTCTCCCCCGATCCAGCTCTTCCATGATGTCCAGAACCACCTGGTTGAGAAGACGCCTCCCCGGGTCGGTCAGGGTCAGGT
>JAKQWJ010000266.1 GCA_029562045.1 Spirochaetota bacterium
TCAAGGCCGGGGTCAAGGCCGGGGTCAAGGGCCGGGGGATTCGAATGACCCCGCCTTCGCCGCCCGGGAAGGGACTCCGAATCCCGCCGCACGGACCGGGAGGGTCCGGCTGCAGCCCGGCCTTGCGCCGGGGAGGGGAAATTCGTATACTTTCGGCGGAAAGGAATGAAAAAAACCACGCGACTGAGTCCCAGCATGGAGGATTATCTCGAAGCCATCTATCAGCTGGAAAAAAGAAACCGGGTGGCCCGGGTCAAGGAGATCGCCGAACTTCTGAACGTGCGGATGCCCTCGGTGACGGGGGCGGTGAAAAACCTGAAGGACCGGGGACTGGTGGACTACGAAAAGAACTCCTACATCAATCTCTCCCAGCAGGGGCTTGAAATAGCCCGCTCCATCCGGGGCCGCCACGCGGTGCTGCGGGATTTTCTGGAGGAAATCCTTCTGCTGGAGCCGGATATCGCGGACCAGGAAGCCTGCAGAATCGAGCATGCCATAGGGCAGGAGACGGCGCGGCGCTTCCGGAACTGCACCCGGGCCCTGAAAAACGACGTGTTCGACGCGGGAATCATCGATGCCCAGCGGTGGAAGAGCCTTGTCCAGGACCGCTGAGGACGCCCGGGGCGCCGGGGCTTCCGGAGTATACCTGGACTGGGCGGCCACGGCGCCTCCCTCCCGGGAAACGGCGGATTGCCTCCAGGAGACCTCCCGGGAAATTTTCGGCAACCCCTCCTCCATTCACCGCTGGGGCGGACAGGCCCGGGCGCTGCTGGAGGAGTCCCGCCGGATCGTGGCGGAGGAGCTGGACTGCGACAGCGGCCTGGTGCGGTTCACCTCCGGCGGCACCGAGGCGAACAACATGGCCCTCCTGTCGTTGCTCCGCCGCCCGAAACCCGCCCACCTGGTGATGAGCGCCCTGGAGCACGCCTCGGTGCACGAGCCCGGCAGGATTCTGGAGAAGTTCGGGTGGAGGGTAAGCCGGGTGCGGCGCGGCGCCTCCGGTCTTGTCGGAGCGGCGGAGATCGGGAAGGCGCTGCGGCCCGACACCGCCCTGGTGGCGGTCATGCTGGTGAACAACGAAACGGGGCAGATCCAGCCTCTGGAAGAGATCTCCGGAATGCTGCGGGAAAGGGAGCGCTCCGGGGGCCCGCGGATCCACCTCCATGTGGATGCGGTGCAGGGGGCGGGAAAGATCCCCTTTTCCGTCCGGGGTCTGGGAGCGGATTCCCTGTCCGTCAGCGCCCACAAGTTCCAGGGGCCCCGGGGGGTGGGCATCCTCGTCGCCGGGGGAGGCCTGGAACCCCTCCACACCGGGGGCGGCCAGGAGTACGGGCTCCGGCCGGGCACGGAGAACACCCCGGGCATCGCCGCCGCCGGCCGGGCCCTGGCCGCGGCCTGCCGGAATCGGGAGGCGAACCTCCGCCACGCCGGGAATCTCGCCGCCGCCCTCATGGACGGGGTCCGGAGCTGCCGGCAATGCAGGATTCTGCCGGAGGACCGCCTGCGGCGCCCCGGGGCCTTTTCCCCCTACATCGTCAGCCTCGCCTTTCCCCCCATTCCGGGAGAGGTGCTGGTCCGGGTCATGGACGACCGGGGCTACGGGATCTCCACCGGCTCCGCCTGCTCCTCCCGGAAAACCGGGGATACCCGGGTTCTGGAGGGCAGCGGGGTTTCCCGGGAGGATGCCTTTTCCTCGGTGCGGGTCTCCTTCGGACCGGACACCACCGAGAAGAACGTCCTGGATTTCGTTCATGACCTCCGGCGGGAGGTCGAGCTGCTGTTCAAGGTCGCGCGTTAGGGGATCGTCCATGGATACGCTGTTTCTTCTGAAGCCCGGTGAACTGATGCTGAAGGGGGCCAATCGCCCCTTTTTCATGCGGGTCCTCCGGAAAAATCTCTCCCAGGCCCTGCGGGAGGTGCCCCACCGTCTGGAGGACCGGCACAGCCGGATTCTGGTCCGGGTGGCGGAGGCGGACGCCCCCAGGACCGCGGACATTCTCCGGCGCTTCATCGGGATCTCCGGCTTCTCCCCCGCCCTGGTCTCGGGAAAAAGCCTGGACGACATCGAACACACCGCCTCCCTCCTGGTGGGGTCCCTGTTGCGGGAGTGGGGGACGGCGCGATACAAGATCGAGGCCAGGAGGGCCGACAAAAGCTACCCCCTGGATTCCTACGGGATCGCCTGCGAGCTGGGAGAGCGGCTGGGGCGGCGCTTTCCGGACCTGACGGTGAGCATGCGGGAGCCCGATTTCATTCTGCATGTGGAGATCCGCGGCGAGGTCTTCCTGTACGCCCTGGCGGAGGAGGGGGAGAGAGGGCTCCCCGTGGGGGTGTCGGGCCGGGGGATCCTGCTTCTGTCCGGCGGCATCGATTCACCGGTGGCGGGCTACCTGATGGCCAAGAGGGGGCTGCGTCTGGACGCGGTGTACTACCACTCCTACCCCTACACCGGCCGGGAGGTCCGGGACAAGGTGCAGACCCTGGCCGGTCTTCTGGCCCGGCGGATCGGGGGGCTCAACCTCCATATCGTCCCTTTCACGGAGATCCAGGTCAAGATCCGCGAAAGGGCCCCGGAGGACCGGACCACCCTTTTTTCCCGGGCCTCCATGATGCGGATCGCCGACATGCTGGCCTTCCGGCGGAACGCCAACAGCCTGATCACCGGTGAGAGTCTGAGCCAGGTGGCCAGCCAGACCCCGGAGAGCCTCAGGTTCACCGGTTCCTTCGCGTCCCTGCCGGTGCTCCGTCCCCTGGTGGGGATGGACAAGGAGAGGATCATAGGAATCGCCCGGGCCATCGGCACCTACGAAACATCGATCCTTCCCTACGACGACTGCTGCGTCGTCTTCGCCTCCCGGCATCCGGTGATCCGGCCGAAGTTCCAGGAGATGAAGGAATCCTTCATGGGTCTGGGCATCGAAGAGGATCTGCGGAAGGCGCTCCGGGCTGCGGAGCGGATCACCATCGACGGCTGAGGGGCTCAGGCGCCGGCGGGGGCGGATTCCGCCTTGGCCGGCTCGCTTTTCGGGGTTTCCGTCTTCGGGGAGGCGGTTCCGGAAGAATCCGCGGACTTCCCGTTGCCCGAGCCGTTGCCCGAGCCGGAGGTCGACGCGACGGAGGATTTCTTGCTGTCGGTGACGTAGAACCCGCTTCCCTTGAAAATGATGCCCAGGCCGCCCCCGATGAGACGGCGCAGCGGGCCTCCGCACTTCGGACAGGTCGTCAGCAGGGGGTCGGACATATTCTGGAACGCTTCGAAGCCGTGACCGCATTCCTTGCATTCATAATCATAGCTGGGCATGACAAAAACTCCTCGGTCTTTCCGAAACTGAATCGATGGCGTCAATATACTAAAGGATGGCGCTTTTCGGCAATACGGGCCGGGCGGCGAAAGCGGAGAAATCCGGCGCCGTCAGGGGGGGGCTGAAGTAAAATCCCTGGATGATGGAGCAGCCGGCGGCCTGCATGAACCGGAGCTGCTCCTCCGTTTCCACTCCCTCGGCCACAACCTCCAGATCCAGCCCCCTGGCCATGGAGGTGATGGCCCGGACCAGGGCCGCGTTCCGGCGGTCCTCCGGCAGGTCGGTGATGAAGGACCGATCGATTTTGATGGCGTTGATGGGCAGGGTTTTCAGATAGCTCAGGGAGGAATAGCCGGTGCCGAAATCGTCTATCGAAAAACGGCAGCCCAGCTCCCGGATGCTCCGGAGAATCGTGAGGTTTCGATCCAGATTCTCCATCAGGGTGGATTCGGTAATCTCCAGGTGCAGGTCCCGGGGGGAGAGGTCGTTTTTTCGCAGGGAACTTTCCACCAGGCTGGGAATGTCCTTGTCTTTCATCTGTTGGGTGGACAGATTGATGGATACGGGGAAATCCAGGCCCTGGTCCCGCCAGTCCCGGATCTGGCGACAGGCCTGGAAGAGCACCCACCGCCCCAGAGGGATGATCAACCCCGTCTCTTCCGCCAGGGGGATGAAGCGCCCCGGCGGCACGAAACCCAGATCGGGATGCTTCCATCGCAGGAGGGCTTCGGCGCCCACCACCCGGTTTTCCGGACCGATCTGCGGCTGGTAGTACAGCTCGAACTGCTCCGATTCAAGGGCGTGCCGCAGGGAATGCATCAGGGTGATCCGGTCCAGCGCCCTCTGGTGCAGACTGCTGGTGTAGAAGCAGTAGTCGGATTCCTCGCTTTTCGCCTCCGCCAGGGCGGACCCGGCGTTGCGGATCAGGGTGGGGGCGTCGTCGCCGTCCTTCGGGTGCACTGCGATGCCCGCCCGGGGCATGAGAAACAGGGTGTGATTGCCGAAAATATAGGGTTTCCGCAGAGCGCGGTTTATTTTTTCCGCCACGATGGCGCAATCCGGCTCGTTTTTGACATGGGTCAGAAGCAGGCCGAACTCGTCGGAATCGATCCGGAAAAGGAGGTCGGACTTTCGTTTCTGTTTCGCTATCCTTTCCCCGGCCTGGGTTATGAGCCAGTCGCCGATATCGTGTCCCAGCCGGTCGTTCAGGTCCCGGAACCCGCCGCAGGTGAAGATCAGAACCCCCCGGAGTTTCTCCCGTTCGGACCTTCCCGCCTGGGCCAGGGATTCTTCCAGCCGTTCCGTGAAAGCCCGCCGGTTCTGCAGCCCCGTGATGGGTTCGTGATAGGCCAGAAAGAAGAGTTCTTTCCGGGATTTTTCCAGGGCGGAGTAGGCGGCTTCGGTGTCCCGCGCCTCGTCGAAGAAGCTTTTCAGGACGGCTCCGGTGGCTGCGACGGAAAAAACCGTCAGGCCCAGCACGGTCCGGGAGAAGGGAAGGCCGGGAAGGAAATCCAGGCGGACTCCCATGGACCCGTATACGATGTCGTCCAGGAGAGCCAGGAGGGCGGCGAGGAGGCCTCCCGAAAGGGGGAGGAGGTGGGGAGTCTCCCGGCTGCTGACCAGGGCCTGGGTCGCCGCGAAGAGTCCATACAGCGCCGCGGCGCCGAGAACGATATCCCGGACACTCTGCAGCGTCGCCGCCCGGCCCCGGAGGAGATCCGCGGCCGGACTCCCCGGGTTCAGAAGGGAAAACCCGCCGGACACGAAGAGATCGGGAAGAAAGAGGGCGGTTCCCGTCAGCAGAAGGGCCGCCGCGAGTCCACCCAGAAAGAGGAGATTGTTGATTTTTCTTTTTTTCCCCGAGGGTTTCAGAAGCTGCTGGATCAGGAAGGGGATGAGGGGGATCATGAGGATCAGGGCGATCTGCTCCAGCTGAAGGAAGCTCCGACCCGGCCCGCTTTTCCGGAGGATGCCGTCGAAATACAGGAGGAACCCTTCGGCTGCGGCAATAATCAGAGAGATGAGGGACGTGATCGCCAGAGAGAGATGGAGGCTTTTTTTGCCCCGGTAGAAAAGGAAAAAAAAGAGCAGCGCGTCGGAAAGGAGTATTCCGAAGCAGACAGTGGTGATCAGAAGAGCCCCATGCGTCGCCGTGGGCTCGAGCAAGGCGGTCAGCATCGTCTGGAATCCTCCACAGGAAAGAAAAGAGGTTTCCGGGAGCAAGGCGAAATACCGTATGTTTTCCTGTCACCGCCGTCGGGGGCCTTCACTCCGCCGGTGGGGCGCAGATCCTTCGGCATGGAATATGATCCTCCCGCTGGACACAATGTATCCCATTTTGCAAAAACATATGACCGTCCCGGGAAGAAAAAAGCCGGTTTTTTCGCCTCCCCACCACCCGGAGGCGGGAGAATCGTTCTCCCTCCGGCGGCGGGTCCGTTCCACCGCTCCGGGCCTTCTTCGGCCAGTATCCGGCGGAGAAGGGCCGCCGCCGAGTCGTCGGAAAAGACCAGCCCCGAGAAGAAAATTTCCGGCCCTGAGACCTGCACCGAAAGGGAGGACCGGATCTCCGCCGGACTGCGGCCCTCGGCGATCATCAGTCCCGATAAAAAAAGACGGAGCAGCGCCGCCGCGGATGCGGCCTCCCGGGAACCGGCGAAAACCGCCCGGCCGTCCAGGGAAAAATGTCCGTCCCGGCGGTCGGCGTAAACCTCCGCCTCCTGAAAGGGGATGACCTCCAGAAAACCGGCCGTCAGGGGGAAGAGGTTTCCGCCGGGCCGGGAAAAGCAGAAGGCGGCGCTCCGGGACCGGAAACCCCGGGGGAGGGTCGCCGTCCTTCCCGCCGGGGGGAGGCCGTAGAGCCGGCGGAGGCTCTCCTCCACCCCGCCGCCCGAAGCCAGCAGAATGATTTCGTCCGACGGAACGGCGATCTCCCGCCCCTGGGGGTCTCGATAGTAACGGATCGCGCCGACCGCCGTTTCGAGCCGGTGTTCGCTCCAGCCCTCGCTCCGCCGGACGCCGAACTCCACCAGTGCCCGGGAAAAGTCCCCCTGGGCGGCCACAGTCAGCCTGGAAGATCCCTTTTCGGGGGAGAACTCCGCCGCTCCATAGACGATGCGGGAGCGGTCGAGGAAGTAGTCGGAACCCCGGGACGCGAGGCCGTTTTCCGCCGCCACCCGGCGGAGAAAGTCCCGGTTTTCCGGGACCGCCAGGGCGAAGTACAGGCCCGCCTCCGCCGGCAGGGCGGAGGCGGGGTCCGCCTCCGGAAGCGGCGGGGGAGGCGTCCGGCAGGCCGCGAAAAGGGCCGGCAGAATCGCCGCGACCAGGGCCCGAAGCGCTCCGGCCCGCAGCCGGGGGCCTGTCAGTCCGCGGCGGCTTTGACCAGGTCCACTGCGCATGGCTTCCCGCCGCACTCGAAGTCCTGGGCCCCCGGTTTTTTCCCCCATGAAACCGACACTCCCAGGGTTTCGGACAGGAGGTAGTCGCCGAACTCCTCCACCGCGTCCTGGACCTCGGGGTCGCCGCTGTGCAGGAAGAGGTCGATCCGATCGGTGACGGAGAGGCCGCGCTCCTTCCGGAGGTTCTGAATGCCCCGCACCAGGTCCCGCACGATGCCCTCGGCCTTCAGGTCCCCGGTTATTTCCGGGTCCAGCGCCACGGTGAGGGACCCCTCGTTCAGGACCTTCAGGTTCTCCTTTTCCAGACGGCGCACTTCCACGCTCTCCGCCGTGAGCTCCAGGGACCGGCCGCCCAGGTCGATGGACAGGGTGGCTCCGTCCATGAGGCTGGCGATCTCGCCCATGGAGAGGGTTTCGATCCGTTCCGCCGCGGTCTTCATGTCCCTGCCCAGGCTCCGGCCCAGAACGCGGTAATTGGCCTTGGCCCGGTACTCCACCAGATCCTCCTCGTTTTCCCGGAACACCACTTCCTTGACGTTGATCTCCTCCCGGATGATCTCCTCCATTTCCCGGAGGATCCGTTTCTCTTCCGGGTTCTTCGTCACCAGGTGCAGGGCCTTCAGCGGCTGGCGGGTCTTTATGGCGTGCATGCTCCGGATCGCCCGGCCCATGGAAACCGCCTTCCGGACCGTTTTCATCTTCAGTTCCAGACCCGGGTCCCGCTTTTCGCTGCGGGAAACCGGGTAATCCGTCAGATGGACCGATTCGGGCATGCCTGCGGTCCGGAGGTTGCGATAGATGGCCTCGGTGATGAAGGGCATGATGGGGGCCGCTGTTCGGGCCAGCTGCAGCAGCACGAACCAGAGGGTCTGGTAGGCCTCCTGCTTGTCCCCGTCGTTTTCGCTGCGCCAGAACCGCCTGCGGGAGCGGCGGATGTACCAGTTGTTCAGGATATCGATGAAATCCACTATGGGCTCGATGGCTTTGACCAGATCGTAGCGGTCCATCTCCCGGCTCACCTCGGCGACGAGACCTTCGGTCTCCGACAGGATCCAGCGGTCCAGGGGGTTCGCCGGGAGCTCCGGAGGCGAGGTGGGGGCGATCCCGTCGATGTTCGCGTAGGTCACGAAGAAGCTGTAGGAGTTCCACAGGGGGATGATGACGGTCTTCAGCGTCTCCCGGACGCCCTCGTCGTTGTAGCGGGCCTCCTCGGCCTTGACCACCGCGGAGCGCATCAGGAAGAGGGGCAGGGCCTCGGCCCCGTGGACATTGATGACATCCACCGGGTCGGTGTAGTTCCTGGCGGATTTGGACATTTTCTTCCCGTCCGAAGCCAGGACCAGACCGCTGGTGATGTTGTGCATGAAGGCGGGCTTGTCGAACAGGGCCGTGGCCAGGATGTGCAGGGTGTAGAACCAGCCCCGGGTCTGGTCCAGGCTCTCGCAGATGAAGTCCGCCGGGAAGTTCTCCTCGAACCTCTCCCTGTTTTCGAAGGGGTAGTGGCTCTGGGCGTAGGGCATGGCGCCGGATTCGAACCAGCAGTCCAGCACCTCCGGGATTCTCCGCATGACGCCGCCGCAGCGGCAGTCCCAGCGGATGTCGTCCACGAAATGCTTGTGCAGGTCCTCCGGGTACTGACCCGATTTCCTCCGCAGCTCCTCCCGGGACCCGATGCAGGCCGTCTCCCCGCAGGAGTCGCATTTCCAGATGGGGATGGGGTTCCCCCAGAAGCGGTTCCGGGACACCGCCCATTCCCGGGCCCCTTCCAGCCACTTGCCGAAACGTCCGTTCTTGATATGCTCCGGCATCCAGTAGATTTCCTGGTTGGTGGCCACCATCCTGTCCTTGATCTTCGCGATGTTGACGAACCAGGACGAGACGGCCCGGTAGATCAGCGCGGAGGAGCAGCGCCAGCAGTGGGGATAGGGGTGGAGGTACTGCTCATGGCGCACCACCTTCCTCTCGTCCTTCAGCCTTTTAATGATGTCCCTGTCCGCGTCCTTGACGAAAACTTCGGCGTAGTCGGGCACCTCGCCGGTGAAGCGGCACTCCTCGTCCACCGGACATACCACGGGGACCCCCGTGTCTTTCATGGCCCGGTAATCGTCCTCCCCGAAACCCGGCGCCATGTGGACCACCCCGGTGCCCTCGTCGGTGGAGACAAAGTCCCCCGGGAGCACCCGGAAGGCCCCTTTCTTCCCGAGGTCGGCGAAGTAGGGGAAGAGGGGCTCGTACTCCAGACCCGCCAGGTCGCGCCCCTTTCCGGTCCAGAGGATCCGGTAGTCCGTTTCCTTTTTGTAGTACCCCGGAAGCCTCTCCCGGGCGAGGATGTAGGTCTCGTCACCGTCTTTGACCCGCACGTAGGTGATCTCCTCCCCCACCGCCAGCCCCAGATTGGACGGCAGGGTCCAGGGCGTGGTGGTCCAGGCGAGGATGAAGGTGGCGGGCTCGTTTTTCAGTCTGAACTTGACGGTGATGGCCGGGTCATGCACATCCTGGTAGCCCCCCAGGTTCAGCTCGTGGTTGGAGAGCACGGTGGAGCAGCGGGGGCAGTAGGGGAGGATGTAGTGGCCCTCGTAGAGCAGGCCTTTTTCCCATAACTGCTTCACCACCCACCAGATGGATTCCATGTAATCCGGGTCCATGGTCTTGTAGTCGTTGTCGAAATCCACCCATCTGCCCATCCGGGTGACGATCCGGCGCCACTCCTGGACATAGCGCAGCACGATGGAGCGGCAGGCTTCGTTGAAATTGGCCACTCCGTAGGCTTCGATCTCCCTCTTGCCGGAGATCCCCAGCTCCTTCTCCATCTCGTATTCCACCGGCAGACCGTGGCAGTCCCAGCCGAAGCGGCGGTCCACCATCTTCCCCTTCATGGTCTGGTAGCGGGGAATGATGTCCTTGATGGTTCCCGGGACGAAGTGGCCGAAGTGGGGCAGCCCCGTGGCGAAGGGGGGGCCGTCGTAAAAAACGAACTCGTCGCCGCCCCGGCGCCGCCGGATGGACTCCTGAAAGGTATCGTTGGCGTCCCAGAACTGGAGGATTTCCTCTTCCAGTTTCGGGAATTTCACTTTGGGATCGACGGGTGTGTACAAAAGAATGCCTCCTTGTCGTGAACCCTGAAAAGGCCGCGGGACGGCGGGATTGTCTGCGTATTCGGACGGGCCATTTTAGTGAAAACGGCGGCGCCGGTCAACCGCGCCGCCCTGAATCGGTTCCGGAAAGATACTTCCGGGGTTCCCGGGAGAAGTCTCCCGGGGTTTCCGGAAGAGGGTTTCCGGGGTTCCCGGGAAGTCCCCCGGGGTTCAAGGGATGTTTTTTAATTGATTCCGGTCAGGGCTTTTATGTACTGGAGCCGCTCGTAGCTCTCCGGGTCTGCGCTTTCCGCCTGGCTCAGTTTGCCCCGGAACTCCGCCACGGAGGAAAAATTGTGGGCCCTCATCCAGTTTTCGATGTCCCTCAGCATCGTCCGGATCTCCCCGATTCCCTTGCGGTACAGGACGGAGCAGACCTGCGCCGACGCCGCGCCGGCCAGAAGATGCTTGATGACAGCCTTGCCGTCATGGATGCCCGTGGATGCGGACAGGTCGCACTCGATGGAGCCGCTGAGAATCGAAATCCAGCGCAGGGATGTGTACATCTCCGAGGGGGATGAGAACTGGTACCCCGGCGCGAGCCTCATGCTGTCGATGTCGATGTCCAGCTGATAGAAGCGGTTGAACAGCACCAGAGCCTCGGCGCCGGCCTTTTTCAGCTCCGCCGCTATCCGGGGCAGGGAGGTGAAGTAGGGACCGATTTTAACCGCCAGCGGAAGCGGCACCTCCGCCTGGACCCCCGCAACGATCTGGACCATCCGTTTCTCGATGGACTCCCCGTCCTCCTTCCGGCTCCGGGGCATCCGGGCGATGTTCAGTTCGATGCCGTCGGCCCCGGAGGTGGCGATCTGCTTGGCGTAGGTGGTCCACCATGCGCTGCTGGTGCAGTTCAGACTGGCGAAAATGGGGATGGAAACGCTTTTTTTCGCTTTTTCTATCAGTTTGAGGTAATCCGCCGGACCCAGATGCTTCCCCATCTGCCGGAAGTAATCCTCCGTCTCCGGGTGAAAGGAGTCCGGAGACGCCGACCGGTCGTGGTCAAGCTCCGCCTCCACCTGCTCCTCGAACAGGGATTTGAGAACCACCGCGCCCGCCCCGGAATCCGCGCATTTTTTTATGCTCTCCACGTTGCGGGTTATGCTGGAGCTGGACACGATGATGGGCGACGGGAGTTTCTTTCCAAGATAGTGTACGGTTAGATCGGCCATGGATTCTTCCTTCTTTTGCGTTTTTCGATCCCTTCCACTATATAAGATTCCCCCCCGGCGGGCAAGAGATGCGGGACGGCCCGCCGGCCTTCCCCGCCCGGGCCTATCCCGGGCACGCCCGGGCCTGTAACGGGCAAGCCCGGGCCTATCCCGGGCACACCCGGGCCTGTAACGGGCAAGCCCGGGCCTATCCCGGGCAAGCACGGGCCTATCCCGGAGGCCGGCCCCCCCATCGGGAAAGGTCTGCCGTTGGGCCGGCCCCGTCGTATTGACAAAAGCGGGGAGCTTTGGTATCCTCGCCTCTGTTCCCACGCCCTTGTAGCTCAGCTGGCAGAGCACCACCATGGTAAGGTGGGGGTCATCGGTTCGAATCCGATCGAGGGCTTTGTGCAGCGGAGACGCTGCCTGTTTTTCACGGCGGCCGTACTTCGTACGGTCGTGCCCGGGCACGCCCGGGCCTATCCCGGGCACGCACGGGCCTGTCCCGGGCACGCACGGGCCTATCCCGGGCAATCCGATCGAGGGCTTTCTGCAGCGCCGCCGCCTGTTCGTCACGCCCGGCGGGGCTTTGCCGCGCCGGATCGCGGGCTGTTGCGGGGGGGCGGG
>JAKQWJ010000274.1 GCA_029562045.1 Spirochaetota bacterium
CCGGGCCCTGCAGTCGGGCCGCTCCGCGGCGATCTACACCTCCCGGGAGGTTCGGCGGGCGGAAGGAAAGGATTTTCTCGGTTTCGGCAGCCGGGTCATGGCGGCCCTCTGCGATGTGGTCCGGGAGGTCCGAATCCGGCCCGATTTTCTCGTCGCCAAGGGGGGCATCACCAGCGTGGAAATCGCCCGCGCCGGCCTGGGGGTGAAGGAAGCTTTCGTCCCCGGACAGATCGCCCCCGGAGTTCCGGTCTGGGAACTGGGGCCGGAGACCAGATGGCCGGGGATCCATTATGTCGTTTTTCCCGGAAACGTGGGGGACGACTTCACTCTGGGACACGTGGTACGGGCCCTGAGCGCCCGTCCCGAAGGAGGCATGGCACAATGAAGGAACGACTGGGGTTCATAGGACTGGGGGTCATGGGAGGCCCGATGGTGAAAAACCTGTCGGCCAGGTTCCCCGGGGTATCCATCTTCGACTCCGACCCGCAGAAGGTCCGGAGCGCCTCCATTCCGGGGCGGACCGCCGCAGCCCGGGATCTGACGGAACTGGGACGGACGTCGGACCTGGTCTTCCTGTCCCTTCCCGGTTCGGAGGCGGTGAGGGAGGTTGTCCTCGGCCGGGACGGACTCGCGCCGGCCATGGGGCGGGGCGGGGTCATCATCGACACCAGCACCACCGAGACCGGGACCACGGTGGAAGTCGCCTCGGCCCTGAAGGAACGGGGGATCCTGTTCCTGGATTCCCCGGTCAGCGGGGGGGAGAAGGCCGCCGTGGAGGGGACTCTGTCCTTCATGGTGGGAGGCCCGGAAGAAACCTTCTCCCGCTGCGCGGGGTTCATGGCCGCCATGGGGGTCTCGGTGGTGCGGATGGGGGAGACCCCCATGGGCCAGGCCACCAAATGCGTCAACCAGATGATCGTCGGGGCCACCTTCGCCGTCATCGCCGAAGCCTTCGCCCTGGGGAGCCGGGCGGGCCTGGATCCGAAAACCCTGTACGAGGCGATAAAGGGCGGCTGGGCCGGGTCGAAGCTGCTGGATGTGGCGGCGGGGGACATGTTCTCCCGGGAGTTCAAACCCGGCGGGACCGTGGATATCTTCTGGAAGGACCTGGGCTACGCCCTCTCCCTGGCCAGGGAGACGGGCAGCCCCACTCCGGTGACGGCCCTGGCCCACGAGATCTTCAAGACCGCCCGGGCCGCCGGGGACGGGGCGAAATCCCAGACCGCTGTGGTGCGGCTCTGGGAGAGGCTTCTGGGCCGGGACATAAAATAGGGAATCTGTCCCGGAGCCCGGAGATCCCCGAGAGAGCCCTAGCTGGGGTCGATAATCGCTCCGGTCCCGGGGAAGAGAAAGTCGGCCCCGTCGCTGAAGCGTTTATAGTTTTTCTCGTTGGCCGACCAGAGATAGTCCTTTTCCGGCGCGGAGATCTCGTCCAGCCGGAGCCGTATATCCCCGGGCATGTCCCAGTCACAGATCGCCAGATTTTCCTCCAGCTGGGTCCGGCTCCTGACGCCGATGATCACCGACGAGACGAACCGGCGGGTCAGGGGCCAGGCCAGAGCCAGCTTCGCCATGGACGCCCCCGTTTCGTCCGCCAGAGCCTTCAGTTTTTCCGCGATGCGGAAACCTTTTTCGTGCCAGAACCGGGGTCCGTCCACCCCCATCCGGACATCCAGCCGCGAGCCTGCCGGGGGCTTCTCCATCCCCAGGTATTTGCCCGCCAGGAGACCTCCCCCCAGGGGACTGTATGAAAGGACACCCACCCCGTAATCCAGCATCGCCGGAATGACCTCGGTTTCCACAGTCCTCTGGACCAGATTGTAGAGGTACTGTCCGCAGACGAAGCCCGGACCTCCCCCGTGCCGGGCGATCTCCATGGCCCTGGCGATCTGCCAGCCGAAGATATTGCTGCAGGCGGAGTGAAGGATCTTGCCCTGTCGCATCAGGATGTCCAGGGTTTCCAGGACCTCCTCCGCGGGCGTCAGCGGATCGGGGCCGTGGAGGTAATAGATGTCAATGTAGTCGGTTTTCAGCCGCCGGAGGCTGTTCTCGCAGGATGTCACGATATGCTTCCGGGAAGAACCGAAGGAGTTGGGTCCCGATCCCATGGGGAAGTAGCACTTGGAGGCCAGGATCACCTGGTCCCGATTCACCTGGGGCAGGAAGGTTCCGATGATCTCCTCGGTTCTGCCCCCGGCGTAGACATCGGCGGTGTCGAAAAAGTTCCCCCCGGCATCGAGGAAGGCCCCCATTATCCCCTGGGCCTCCTTTTCGTCGCAGCCCCAGGGCTGGGCCCCGAAGGTCATGGTCCCCAGACAGGCCCGGGAGACCAGAAGGCCGGACTTCCCCAGATAACGGTATTTCATGCACCACCTCCCGTTTTTTTGTTCCGCCTCAATCCGGAAATACGATGTCCTCCGGCCGGGCCACCACGTCCCGTTTCTTCTCCCCCAGGAGCCGGCGGATCTCCGAGGAGTGCCTGCCCAGGAGGCTCTTGATTTCGGCGCTGTCCAGCCCGGTGACGATCTTGGCCACCTCGTTCACCCAGATCACATCCCCGGCGGCGAAGACCCCATGGACCTCGTGGACCCCCGAGGGCAGGAGGCTCTTGTGTTTCCGCATCGCCTGGATCGCCCCCTCGTCCACGACGATCCTGCCCCGGGGGGCGCTGTTCAGTATCCAACGCTGACGGCTGGCCAGCTTCTCCCCGGCGAGAAAAACCGTTCCCAGGGGCTCCCCCGCCAGTATCCGGGGCAGCACCGACTCCTCCCTGCCGTGGGCCAGCACCATGGCGCAGCCCGCCTTTCCGGCGATCTGGGCGGCCAGGACCTTGGTCTTCATGCCCCCGGTGGAAAAGGCGCTTCCCGCCGCTCCGGCGCAGGCCAGGATCTCCGGGGTGACCTTCTCCACCGTGGGGATGGGGACCGCGTCGGGATTTTCCCTGGGGTTGGCGGTGTACAGGGCGTCGATGTCGGTGAGCAGGATCAGGAGGTCCGCGTCCACCTTGCTGGCCACCAGGGCCGAAAGCCGGTCGTTGTCGCCGAAGGCGTTGCCGATTTCGGCGGTGGAGATGCTGTCGTTTTCGTTGAAGATGGGGATCACCCCCAGGTCCAGGAGGGTTTCCACGCTGTTCCGCAGGTTCAGATAGCTCCGACGGTTGTTCAGCACCTCCCGGGTCAGGAGGATCTGGGCGATGATGATGCCGTGGACCTGGAAGGCGTCCTTGTACTCCTTCATGAGGAGGGGCTGGCCGATGGAGGCGCAGGCCTGGCGCATCTTGACCCCGGTGATCTTCTCCCGGATGCCCAGCTCCCCCGCTCCCATGCCGACGGCCCCGGAGGTGACCACCAGAACCTTCTTTCCCCGGCCCCGGATCTCCGCAATCTGTCCCGCCATGGAGGCCAGGTAGCCGGTGTCCACTGAATGGTTTTTCGACAGGAGGTTGGTGCCGATTTTGATGACGATCCGTTCGGCCCGCGAAAAATCCCTCATGACCCCACCTGCCCGCCATGGGGAAGTTTTTTCGGAAGCTCCCGGTGGGTGAAACTCTTCCGCCCCGAGGCGTAGTCCCCGACGATCTGTCCCGACCCGTAGAGGCGCCATTTATAGACCACCAGACCCTCCAGCCCCACAGGCCCCCGGGCGTGGAGCTTCCCCGTGGAGATGCCCACCTCCGCCCCGAGACCGTACCTGTAGCCGTCGGAAAACCGGGTGGAGGCGTTCCAGAACACATCCGCCGAGTCCACCCGGTCCATGAAGCGCAGGGCCCGGGCGGTGTTGCCGGTGATGATTCCATCGGTGTGGCGGGAGCCCATGGTGTTGATGTGCTCCTCCGCCTCCTCCTGGGAGCCCACGATTTTCACCGCCAGGACGAGGTCCAGGTACTCGGTGGTCCAGTCCTCCTCGGTAGCGGCGGCGCAGGAGATGATCTTCCGCGTCTCCGGGCAGCCCCGAAGCTCCACCCCCCGGGCGTCCATGGCGGCCTTGAGCCGGGGCAGGAAGGCCCCGGCGATGTCCCGGTGCACCAGGAGGGTTTCCACGGCGTTGCAGACCGCCACATACTGGGTCTTGGCATCCACCGTGACCTTCTCCGCCAGTTCCAGGTCCGCCTCGCCGTCCACATAGATGTGGCAGACCCCGTCGGCGTGGCCCATGACGGGGATTGTGGTGTTCCGCATGATGTGGCGGACGAACTCGTTGGAACCCCGGGGCACGATGAGGTCGATGTACCGGTCCAGGGCCAGCATGGCCGTCACGTCGTCCCGGGTTTCCAGAAGGCCGATCCACCCGGGAGGCAGCCCCGCCCGGCCTCCGGCCCGGTCGATGGCCTCGAAGAGGGCGCGGTTCGTCTCCGCCGCCTCCCGGCCCCCCTTCAGCAGGACGGCGTTGCCGCTTTTCAGACACAGGCTGGAGATCTGGACCAGCGCATCGGGCCGGGACTCGAAAACCACCCCCACCACGCCGATGGGACAGGTGACCTGGTAAAGCTCCAGGCCCCGGTCCAGTTCCCGGGCGGAGAGGACCTTCCCCACCGGGTCGGGGAGCGCGATGAGGCTGTCGATCCCCGCCAGCGCTTCCCGGAGTTTTTCCCCGTCGAACTTGAGCCTTTTCCGCAGAGGCCCGGAAAGGCCCTCCTTTTCCGCCCGCTCCTGGTCCCGGAGGTTCGCCTTAAGAATCTTCTCCGACGAGTCCTCGAGCCCCCGGCGAAGGGCCCGCAGGGCCTCGTTCTTCCCGTCCGTCGGCAGCGACCCCAGGGTGGGAGACGCCCTCTTCGCCCGTGCGGCGATGTCTTCGCACCTCATACTCCCTGAAACTTACCGCAACGGGGGATTATAGGCAAGACGAGAGGTCCCGGCGCGGCCGTCCATGGCGCGTCCGGTGCGGAGACGGCGACCGTAAAGGGCCCGGCCGGAATCCGCAGAGGGACAGACCCCCGGAGGGCGGCGCCTCCCCGCGGCGCGGAGGCGCCCCGGACGGGCGGCCCCGCCCCCGTCAGGCCTCGGCAGGGATCAGACGAGACGGGTCACCGCCACGGCGCAGGCGGAACTGATCCGAATCTTCAGCCGGATCAGGGCCGACCCCGGGCCGGGGGGCCCCATCTTTTCCGCCGCCTCGTCCCGGTGCCTCCGCTCGTCGGCCTGATACTCCCGCAGGAGCTCCGCCAGCGGGGCAAAGTCGTCCCGCCCCTCCAGCCGGTCCAGCTGCTTCTGAAAGTGCCGGACCACCCCGTCCTCCACCGCCTGGACCGCGGCGTAGATGGCCCGGGGCCCGAAGAGGGACAGCAGGGCCACCTGGGCCCGGCCCGCCAGTTTCCAGAAGGGAACCAGGAGGCTTTTCTGACGGGGCCCCAGGAGGGCTCCGAACCCGGCCAGGTGCTTCTCCTCCGAATCCAGGTGCCGCCGGGCGAAATCCCGGACCTCCTCGGCCCGGCAGTACCGGAGGATGGACCGATAGATGGAGACCGCGCCGCTCTCGCCGGCGTGATTGACCCGGATGTCGGGGATCATATCCCCGGGGACCCGCAGGTTCCCGGGAGCCCCCGGTTCTCCGCCGCCAGATTTGGATGTGTTCATGTCACCCATTGTCGCGCCGGGTGCGGGATAAATCAAGAAGATTCCGCCCGCTCCAGGGTTTCATATTCCGCCTCCAGGGTCCAGATCCCGGTTCTCCGGACCTCCCGAACCATTTCCAGAACCAGGTCCCTCTCCTGGGCGCTCACCACCGGGAGGCCGTGGGGACCGTTCCGGTACCCGAAGCTCCGTCCCCGGGCCTCCTCGTCCCGGACGAAGGCCGCGTGCCGTTCGAGTCTGCTTCGAACCACGGCCCTCATGCGGGGCGGCTCCTTCAGGAGGGCGCCGGGGACGCTCTCCGCCAGGACCGGATCGATCTCGCAGCCCGCGCCGTTCCGTCCCGCGGCGGCGGCCGCCGCCAGGGTGGTGCCGGTCCCCAGAAAGGGGTCCAGCACCAGATCGCCCCGAAGGGAAAACATGCAGACCAGCCGGTAGGCCAGCTCCAGGGGGAAGGCCCCGCTCCGCTTCCGGGCCCCGCCGGTCTCCCCCTCCTGCCGCCGTCCCTGCAGCTCCCAGAGATCGGAGAACCAGCGGTTCCGCTCCTCCCAGAAGATGGCGCTCTCCCGGCGCCGTCTCCTGTCGGCGGCGGTGATGAAAACCCGCTTGTCCCCCTTGCGGAAGATCAGGATGTACTCGTGCTCCAGGGTGGGGTAGGCCCCGGCGGGAAGCATGCCGGACCCCATGAACTTGTTGGGGGCGTTGGTGGTCTTCCGCCACAGGATGACGGGAAGAGTCTCGAAACCCAGGGCGGCCAGGATCTCGGTGACCCGGGAATGGTTGCTGTAAAGACGGAAATTCCCCCCCACGGTGCGGACTGCGTCCCCGATGTTGACGCAGAGAAAGCCTCCGTCCCCCAGGACTCGGCGGCATTCCATCCAGACCGGCTCCAGCGTCCGGTGCATCAGATCGAAGGCCCTGACCCCGTCCCCCTCCTCCAGGGCCCGGGCGGTCTCCGCGTCCGCCGCTCCGAACTGCCCGTCCCACATGCGGATCATGGGATAGGGAGGGGAGGTGACGATGAGCTGAACCGAGCCGTCGGGAATCCCCGCCTGGGGCAGGGTCAGGGGGTGGATCCGGTGCCGGGTGGGGGTCATCGGCGCCTCTCCCCGGCGGGTCCGGAAGCTCCGCGGCTTTTCCCGCCCGCCCCTTTACGCAGCGCCGGAAAGGGGAAAAGACCGCGCCGTCGGGCGGATCCGGCAAATCCGACCGTCCCCGCGAACCGGACCGGCCCGGAAAGCCCG
>JAKQWJ010000280.1 GCA_029562045.1 Spirochaetota bacterium
GCGAAGAAGAGGGCGGCGGCCAGGAAGGGCAGACCCAGACCCAGGGAGTAGGCCGTCAGGTACATCACCGCCCGGCCCAGTTCGCCGCTCTGCCCCGCCAGAAAGAGGATGCCCCCCAGGATGGGTCCCACGCAGGGGCTCCATCCCGCCCCGAAGGCCAGTCCCGCCAGAAAGGATCCCGCCAGGCCCCGGGGACGGGCGGTGGGGTGGAAGCGCTTTTCCCGGTTCAGCGCCGCGACAAAATCGAAGATGATGTTCAAACCCAGAATGACCACGATGCCCCCGGAGACCAGGTTGATGATCCCGGTGGTTCCCCCCAGCAGGATAACCGAGCCGGAAAAAAGAGTCCCCAGGGCGACGAACACCAGGCTGAAGCCCAGGATGAAGAAGACGGTGCGCAGAAGGAGCGGCCCCCGGGGCGCCTTTTCATCCTTCATGTCCTGGAAGCTCACCCCCCCGATGAAACCCAGAAAAGAAGGGATCAGGGGCAGAACACAGGGGGACAGGAAGGACAGAAGCCCGGCGCCGAAGGCCAGCAGGATGGAAAGATCAGTCGCCATGGCGTATCAGCAGTTCGAAGGCCTCCGCCACCTCCGGGCTGTTCCAGTCCTTTCCCCCCACCGCGGCCCCCACGATGCCCCCCCGGCGATCCACGATGTAGGTGGTGGGAATGCCCCGGACCCCGTAGGTCCCGCCGATCCCGCCGGAGCCGTCCAGGGCCACGGGAAAGCTGAGTCTGTGCCGTTTCACGAACTCGGCGACGGTCTTCTCGTCCTCCTGCAGGTCCACCGCCAGAATGGTGAAGTTCCGACCCGTGAAGCGGGCGTGGAGTTTCTCCATGGAGGGCATCTCCTCCCGGCAGGGGGGGCACCAGGTGGCCCAGAAGTTCAGAAACACCACCTTCCCCTCCAGGCCCGCCAGGGACACCGAGCCGCCTCCCAGAAGGGGCGCGGTGAAATCCACGATGGGGACCCGGCTCTTCAGGGTCTGGATGCCCGCCCGGGCAAGGGCGGCGGCGATCTCCGCCGGGAGGGACCGGTCATCCTCCAGAACCTGCGGTTTCCCCGGGGAGGCCGTCGCCCCGGGCCGGGGGGAGGCCGCGCCGGGAGGAGGGGCCTTTTCCCGGGAACCGAAGGCGAAGACCGCGGCGGCGGGCAGAAGCAGCGCAAGAGCCAGAAATATTTTTTTATTCATATATATATCCTTTGCGATATGATACCCAAGACGTTCCGGGAAGGCAAGGGGAAAAGGTCCGCCTTTCTCAGGGGGCGCCGCCGAAGAGCCCCCCGGCCAGCAGGGCCGCCAGATTGTACAGGCCGTGAGCCAGGGCGTTTGCATGCAGGTCGCCCTTCCGGCGGAACAGCTCCGCCAGATAGATCCCCAGAAAAAAGGCGACGAGAAAGGCCTTTCCCCCCTGGTACAGATGCCCCAGGGCGAAGAGCAGATTGGCCCCCAGGGCCGCGGCTCCGGGGCCGGCGCCCAGGGCGCCGAACCCGGCGGGAAGGAAGCTCCGGAAAAAAAGCTCCTCCCGGTAGCCGGTGACCAGGCAGACCGCCGCCGTCAGGGGAAGGGTGGAATAGTTGGTGTAGGTCCACCGGACGGTGTCCGCCCCGGCGGGAGGCTCGCCCGGG
>JAKQWJ010000288.1 GCA_029562045.1 Spirochaetota bacterium
TCCTGCAGCTGGCCCAGGGCATCAGCATCCTGGACATGAAACGCCGCACCATCGAGACGGAGCCCCTGCTGGCCAGTTCCCGGGATTCCTTCCTGCGGATCGATCTCACCAGCAACTCCCCCTCCCTCCTGGAGACGGACAAACCCGGACCCATCATGGTGGGAGTGGCGGTGAAGGAGCAGCCGGAAAACGCCCCTCACCTGGAGACCCGGATCGTGGCGTTCTCCTGCGGCGAGCTTCTGGCGCCCCTCAGCCCCTTCGGCCAGGTGCCGGGCAACATCGACATCTTCATGAACAGCATCACCTGGCTGGAGGATAGGCCGGAGACCCTGGCGGTGCGCTCCAAGAACCTCCTGACCCTGCCCATGAACATAAACGGGTGGAGCATCGTCATCTACGCCCTGCTCTTCGTCGGGGTCATCCCCCTGGCGCTCTTCGGCGCGGGGCTCGCCACCTGGCTCAAGCGGCGGCACCTCTAGGAGGCGGGGATGAGGAAAAAACGCGCGACCCTGATCGCCGCCGGCATACTGCTGGTCCTTCTGGTGGGAGGCTACATCGGGGCCAAGGCCTACAGGAGGGCGAAGTTCGACAGACTCACCGCCTCGGTGGAATCCATCGATCTGGCGAAACTCAAATCCGACGATCTGGTCCTCATCGAGGTCCCCACCTCCGGCCTGACCCTGCGGAAAACCGGCGGCGTCTGGGAAACGGTCCCCGGGACCTCCGTCCGCCTGGACCAGAGCGAGATCACCAGCGTCACCTGGTCCCTGTCCAACATGCGGGCGGAGAAGATCATCGACCCGGAACCTGCGGACCTGGGAGCCTACGGCCTGGACAAGCCCCGGTCCCGGGTCATCGTCACCACCTCCGACGGCGCCCGGGTGGAGTACATCGCCGGGAACATGACTCCGTCGCGCAGCGGTTACTACGCCATGATGATCGGAGACCCCAAGGTTTACCTGGTCCCCTCCTATCCGGGGGAGCGGCTCTACCTGAAACTCGCCGACGTGCGGGACAAGAATCTCCCCACCTTCGAGCCCGGGGAGGTCCGCCACGTCATCCTGACCGCCGGAAAAACGCGGATCGAGATCGAGCCCAAGGAGGAGCGGGACCTGTGGATCTCCTCCTTCACCACCCATGTCCTGACCTCCCCCTACAAGACCCGGCGGGGAGTCGCCCCGGACCGGTTCAACTCCCTGCTCACCTTTTTCAAGGACCTGCGGGTGCGGGACTTCATCGACGACTCCCCCACCGATCTCGCCCGCTACGGGCTGGACAAACCCGCCCGGGTGTTCATCCAGACCGGGACCTCCAGTCTCCATCTTCTGGTGGGGAAGGCCCCCGAGGGCTCCGCCAACCGCCTCTACGCGAAACTGGACGGCGAACCCGGCGTTTTCACCATCGACGACGTCACCCCCGCCCTCCAGGCCCAGCCCTTTGATCTCACCGACAAATTCGCCCTCATCGTGGGCATCGACAGGATCGAATCGCTGGAGGTGAAGATCGGGGCCCGGACCTTCTCCGGGCGGGTGGAGCGCCGGAAGGAAACGGTCTCTTCCAGGGACGAAAAGGGGAAGGAGGTCACGGAGGAAAAGGTCCGGGAGACCTATGTCTTCAACGGAAAAAAAGCGGCGGAAAGCTCCTTCAAGAACTTCTACCAGGCCTGCATAGGCCTGGTCACCGACGCCGAGCTTCCCGGCGCCCCCCCCAAGGCGACGCCGGAGATCCGCATCCGGTACCGGCTCACCGAACCGGCGGGGACGGAAACCGAACTGGACCTTCTGCCCTTCAACCGGGATTTCTACGCCGCTTCCCGGGAAGGGGCCGCCGAGTTCCTGGTGTCCCGGGTCCAGGCGGCGAAGATCGAGGACACCGCCGAAAAGATGGAGTTCATCGATTAGGAGGGGGCGGATCTTCGGAGCTCAAAGCTCCATGATCCGCTCGCCGTTCTTGAAAATGCTGATCTTCCGGGTGGACTCGGAAAGGGCCACGGAAACCGCCTGGCTCACCATGGTGATCGCCGCCGCGGCGGCGTGGCGGGAGCCCAGCCCCGGAGGCAGGCCCGTGGGAGGGATCCGCGTCCTGATATAGGTCCCCACCGAAACCAGAACCCCGTCCCCCCGGATGATGAAGGCCCCGTCGATCTTCGACAGCTCCTTGATGGTTTCCTTCAGGCTCGGATCCAGCACGTTCCGCTCCTCTTCCGGGTAGCCCTTGAAGGGGTTGATGATCATCTGCTGGCAGTGAAGCCGTACCTGGTCGTAGTCCCCCATGACGAAGATCGCCCCCGAGGGCTTTCCCTCCCGGCCTTCCACCGCCAGTTCCCCGGCGATCTCGATGATCCTCACCAGGACCCGGTTTTCCAGATCCAGGCCGTCCACCCCGGAGTTCAGCGAAAAGAAGATCCGGAACTCCTTTTCGATGTCCGTAACCCGCATGGAGTCCAGGACCCCCGAACGGGGCCTCCCGAAGACGCTGACCACCCGCTGCTCCTTCTGGAGAAGCCCCCGGGACAGGGCGAAGATAATGGAAAGATCGATCTGGTTGGTCCGGGTTATCCCCTTGAACGGTATGGGGATGATCCGGTTCTCCGGAACCCGTCTCTTCAGTTCCTCCTCCCGTTCCAGGGTGACGAAGAAGATGTTTTCCCTGGAATGAGGGGAAAACGGAAGATGGTCCTCCACCCCGTCGGCGTGGACCAGGATGAAGCGGGCCCCCACCTCCTTGGCCAGCCGCCGGGCGTAGGTGAAGCAGGCCCGGGACACTTCGATCCCCTCGGCGGGGAGGGACACCGGAGGCTCCTCCTCCCGGACCAGGATCCGGAAGATCTCCTCCTCGGTGGAGGCGGACAGGATGTCCTGGTACACCTGGGGGATTCCCAGGCGGGTCGCCACCTGACGCAGAACCTGCAGATGCTCCGCCCCTTCCCCGACGATGAGGACCAGAAGATGCACCGGGGCGCCGTCGGGGGCGCCGTAGGAGATGCCCTCCCGGCTCACCCCCAGGGCGATCCGGGAGGGGCCGAAACCGGCGACGATGGCGTGGGGGATGGCGATCCCCCGGGCCACCCAGGTGGAAACTTCCTCTTCCCGCGCCCGAACCTTCCCGTGGAGCCCCTCCGGATCGATGCAGGGGTTCAGGGAACAGAAAAAATCCACCATCTCCCGAAGGGCGTCGAGTTTTTCCCCTTCCCGCAGAAACAGGACCCCGTCGGGGGCCAGAAAATCTTCCAGGGCCACGATGCTAGGCCCTCCGGGACAGGATGGACGCGTAGAAATCCCCGCCCTTGTCGTCCACCAGAACGAAGGCGGGAAAATCCCGGACCTCGATCATCCTCACCGCCTCCATCTCCAGTTCCGGGTAATCCACGATCCGGGAGGAGGTGATGTTTTCCGCCGCCAGCAGGGCCGCCGCCCCGCCGATGGTGCCCAGATAAAAACCTCCGTGGTCCCGGCAGGCGGCGGCCACCTCCGGGGATCGGTTCCCCTTGGCCAGGCTCACCAGCGAGGCCCCGGCGGCCATGAACTCGGGCAGATAGGAGTCCATCCTCTGGGCGGTGGTGGGGCCGAAACTGCCGATGGGGAGCCCCGGCGGGGTCTTGGCGGGTCCGGCGTAGTACACCGGGTGGTCCCGGAAGTAGGACGGGAGGCTTCCGTCGTTTTTCAGCCGTTCCCGGAGGCGGGCGTGGGCGATGTCCCGGGCCACCACCATCGGTCCGGACAGGAGGACCAGGCTCCCCGGGGCAAGCCGGGAGAGGTCCCGGCGGATCCGGTCCATGGGCTGGCGGAGGTCGATCCTCGCCGCCACCGCCGGAGAGATCCCCTCCGGGAGGAGGGGGTTTCGTTCCAGTTCCTCCAGGAATACCCCGTCCCGGCTGATTTTTCCCAGTATGTTCCGGTCGGCGTTGCAGGATACCCCGATGGAGACGGGAACCGAGGCGGCGTGACGGGGAAGCCGGATCACCCGGGCGTCCATGGCCAGGTGCCGGCCGCCGAACTGGGCCCCCAACCCGGTTTCCCGGGCGGCCTCCAGGAGGCGCCGGCTCCATTCCCGGTCCAGGAAGGGACGGACATACTCCCGGTGGTTTTTCCCGTCGGGACGGTCCGCCGCCCCGGGCATGCCCTCCCCTCCGGAGACCCCGGGGAGGCGGTCCAGGAGTCCGGCGGTGGCCAGCTTCAGCGTCTTCAGGTTCATCTCCGCCGACAGCCCCCCCACCACCACGGCCAGCCGGTACGGCGGGCAGGCGCTGGTCCCCAGGGCCGCCACCCGCTCCCGGATGAACTTTTCCAGGGCTGGGGGGTTCAGCAGGGTGGGGGTTCCGGGGAAAAAGGAGGTCTTGTTGGCCGAGCCTCCCCCCTTGGCGACGAAGAGAAACCGGTACTCCCCGCCGGGGACCGCGGCGATGTCGATCTGGGCCGGAAGGTTGGTGCCGGTGTTGGCCTCGTCGAACATCCCCCGGGCCGCGGTCTGGGAATAGCGCAGACAGTTGTCCCGGTAGGCATCCCCGACTCCCCGGGTGAGGAAGACCTCGTCCTCTGCGCCGGTCAGGACCTCCTCCCCCTTCCAGCCCATGATCGTGGCGGTGCCCGTGTCCTGGCACAGCGGAAGGATCCCTTCCGCCGCTACGGCGGCGTTCTTCATCAGGGCCTCCACCACGAAGCGGTCGTTGTCGGAGGACAGGGGGTCGTCCCGGAGGTCGCGGAGCTTTTTCAGAAAGGAGGGACGGAGGAAGAAGGCGAGGTCGTGGAAGGCTTCCCGGGCCAGGGCCCGGAGGGACGCCGGGTCCACCAGAAGATACTCCCGTCCCCGCCAGGTTTCCCTCCCGAGGAAATCCCCCTCCAGCCGGCGGTAGGGGGTGTCCCCGTCGATGAGAGGGAACAGGTCCGAAAAATCCATGGGCCCACCTCCTGGATCAGGATAACAGATGACGCGGGTTTTATCAAATCCCGACCCGCCGCTTCAGGTTGGATTACAGGCCGTTTCCGACGGCCCGGCACGCCCGCCTGGTTCGCGTCCCGTCGCGCCGGCAGACCGGGAAGCCGTCGTCCGGGGCGGCGCGTCCGCTCCGCCGGCATCCCCCGATCTCGCACAGTTTCCCTCTCCGTGGTATAGTCCGGGCATGGATGCCGAACCTCTGCGCGTCACCTGCGCCATCATCGAACGGGAGGGTCTCGTCCTGGCCGCCCGGAGATCCGAAAACGGATCCATGCCGGGCAAGTGGGAGTTCCCGGGGGGAAAGATCGAGAGGGGAGAGACCCCCGAGGATTGCCTCCGGCGGGAGATCCGGGAGGAACTGGGCCGGGAGGTCCGGATCAGGTCCGCCCTTCCCCCGTCCCTTCACCGGTACGCCCGGTTCGCCGTCCTGCTCCATCCCTTCGTCTGCGGGCTGGATTCCCCGGACGGTTCGGTGGCTCTGCGCAACCACAGCGGCGCGGTCTGGCTGCGTCCGGAGGCCCTCCCCGGTCTGGATTGGGCGGAGGCGGACATTCCGGTCCTCCGGGCCTATCTCCATTCCCTCCCGGGGAAAATCCGGACGGAGGGGCGGGAGGGGGCCCTCCCGGAGGGGCGCCCCGCGGGGGCTCAGTCAGGCCGCCCGGCGGAGGCCCCGGCATGATCGGCCCCTACTGTTCCCGGAACGGTGTTCTCGTTCCCGCCCTGGAAGCGGTCATCCCGGTGGACGACATCCACTTCGCCTACGGCTTCGGGGTCTACGAAACCCTCAAGGTCCGGAACCGGATCCTGTACTTCCCGGAACACCACGAGGAGAGGCTCTTCCACAGCGCCCGGATCATCGGGCTGGAGCACCCCTGGCGGACCGGCGCGGTGACGGGCTTCACCCGGGACCTGGTCCGGGCCAACGGGACGGTCAACGCCAACATCAAGGTCCTTCTCATCGGGGGGGATGGGCCCGGGGAGGCGCGGCTCTTCATCATGGCGCTGAACCCCCTGTACCCGGACCGGAAGGGCTACCGGGACGGGGGCGTCGCCGTCATCCGGCCCGGGGAACGGCCCTTCCCCCAGGCGAAGACCCTGAGCATGCTGATCAGCACCCGGGCCTTCCGGGAGGCCCGGGCCGCCGGGGCCTACGACGCGGTGCTCCGGAACCGGGAGGGCTTCCTCACCGAAGGCACCCGGACGAACCTCTTCTTCACCGACGGGAAAACCATTTACTCTCCGCCGGAGGAAACGATCCTCTCGGGGGTGACGAGGCGGACCATCGCGGAAACCCTCGCGGAAGTGGGGATGCCCCTGGAGGAGCGGCCTCTGCGGGAAGAAGAGATTCCCCGGTACGCCGGCTTCTTCCTCTCCAGCACCTCCACGAAGATACTGCCCCTCCGGAGACTGGGCTCCCACGAGATGGAGATCCCCCACGTAATCCGCCATCTCATGGCCCTCTACGACCGGTACCTGGAACGCTACGCCGCCGGGCAGGAGCCCCTCTTTTAACCGTGCCATCCCGGTCCACCCCGCCTCCCGGCGGCCCCGGAGAACCGGCCCGGGCCCCCAACTGCCTGCGGTGCCGCTGGTTTTCCGTCTCCTGGGACGCCCGGTTTCCCCGAGCCTGCTCCGTCTTCGGCATAAAGAGCCGCGAGCTTCCCAGCGTCATGGTTTTCCGCGCCACCGGGCGGCACTGCCCGGCCTTCGAGAAGTCCCCCCGGGTGAGGGACTGACGCCTTCCCGAGGGGCGCGGAAGCCCGGGCAGACCGGGAGCTTCACTCCGGACCCGGCCCTGGCGCTCCGCCCCCGGCTCCACCCCTCACCTCGGGCGCTTCACCCCTGGCGCTCCGCCCCGGCCCCACCCCTCACCCCTGACGCTTCACCCCGGGCGCTTCACTCCGGACCCGGCCCTGGCGCTCCGCCCCGGCCCCACCCCCACCCCTGGCGCGGGGGCCCGCCGCCGATTCACCCCTGGCGCGGGGGCCCGCCGCCGATTGAAGTACTCCCGGGAGCGTATTATACTTTTTCCATGAATCACAAATCCCGATTTTCCCCCGAGGCCGTGGGGCGGCCCTTCTCCAGCCCGGTCAGCTGCGGGGTCGGCCCGAACGGGTACGAAGCCGGTCCGGTCACCCGGAGCCTGTCCCCCCGGCAGCGTCGGGAGAGGCCGGCGGACGCCCTGATCGGCCGCGGCATCGCCCCCTAGCGATTCGGAGCTTCCGTGAAAACCGGGTCTTCCTTCCCGTCCGCCGCGATCAGTTTTCCCCCATGGGCGGCCGCCGTTCTGCTGGCCGCCTTCGGTTCGCTCCTTCCGGGGTGCTATGTCCTCAGGCAGGGCGGTGTCCTTCTGTCCTACCAGAGCCGGGCCGTGCCGCTGACGGAGGCCGCAGGCCCCGACGCCCCGGAGGACCTGCGCCTCTTCGCCGCCCGGGTGGAAGACATCCGGAGCTTCGCCCTCAGGAACCTGGGGCTGAAGGAGAACCGCAACTACACCCGTTTCGTCGAACTGGACCGGGACTACCTGGCCGTCGTCGTGTCTGCATCCCGGAAGGACTCCTTCCGGCGCCATCAGTGGCGCTACCCCCTGGTGGGGACTCTCCCCTACAAAGGATTTTTCGATCCCCGGGACGCCCGCCGGGAGGCGGACAGTCTGAAGGCCCGGGACCTGGATGTCTGGGTCCGCCGGGTGGACGCCTTCAGCACCCTGGGCTGGTTCTCCGACCCCCTGTACTCGTACATGATCTCCTACCCCCCCCATCGCCTGGCGGAGCTGCTGATCCACGAACAGGTCCACGCCACGGTCTTCCTGAAGAATCAGGCCCAGTTCAACGAGGAGCTGGCGGAGTTCATCGGTCGGGAGGGGGCACGGCTCTACATCGAAAAGACCTACGGGAGGGGCTCGGCGGAGTTCCGGCGAATGGAGGACGAGGAGGCCGATTCGGCGACCTTCCTCGCCGTTCTCGGGGATCTCATAAGGAAACTGGAGGAACTCTACCGGAAGGGCGGGGAGCGGGAGACGATTCTGTCCCGGAAGGCGGAGATCATACAGAGGGCCCAGGAGGATTTCGCGGCGGACTACCCCCGGCTCTTTCGGAGCGGCGACTACCGGGGCTTCGCCCGTCTGCCGGTAAACAACGCCTATCTGGAACTTTACCGGCTGTATCACGACGACTCCGGCTATTTCGACAGGCTTTTCCGAGGTATCGGCGGCGACCTCCCCCGGTTCATCGGGGCGGCGAAGACCCTCCGAGGCCGCCGGGGCGATCCCAAAATGCTCCTGGCGGAGGCCCTGGGTCTGGAGCCCTCGCCGTGAACCCCGCGCCCCCTCCCCTGGTGTCGGTGATCATCCCCACCTACAACCGGGCGGCCCTTCTTCTGGAGGCGGTGGACTCCGTGCTCGCCCAAAGCTTCCGGGACTTCGAACTCATCGTGGTGGACGACGGCTCCACCGACGACAGCCTGTCCCGGCTGGCCGCCCGGGGTTTTGCGGTCGCCTGTCCGGGCCCCGGACTTCCGGACCCGGACAGGGAGGGTGGAGTCCCCCTCTTTCTGCTGCCTCTGGAGCGCCGGGGAACCCCCGGCAGGGCCCGGAACCGGGGGGCGGAACGGGCCCGGGGCCGTTTTCTGGCCTTCCTCGATTCCGACGATCTCTGGCATCCGGATAAACTCGCCCTCCAGCTCCGGCTCCTCATGTCCCGGGGACCGGACGGGGCGGATCCGCCCCGGCTGACCCACACCCGGGAACTCTGGCTCCGGAACGGCCGGGAAGTCTCCCAGGCCCGGCAGCGCCACCGCCGGGAGGGGGACCTCTTCGCCGAATCTCTGGTCAAATGCGTCATCGGACCCTCCACGGCGGTCCTGGACCGGGAACTGTTCCTCCGGGCCGGCGGCTTTCGGGAAGACATGGAAATCGCCGAGGATTACGAACTGTGGGTCAGACTCACCACGACCGAAAAAGCGGCATACCTGGACCGGCCGCTGACGGTGAAGCGCGCCGGTTCGGGGGATCAGCTTTCGGAGAAGCACCGCCAGATCGAGATTTTCCGCATCCATGCGCTCCGGGACCTGGTGGACCGCGGTTTCTTCGCCTCCCGCCCGGAAAGAGCCGCTCCGGCCCGGGAGGAGCTGGCCCGAAAATGCGCCATCTACGCCGCAGGGTGCCGGAAACGGGGAAGGGCCGCGGAAGCGGCGGCTTACGAAAACCTGGCCGCATTTTACCGGCGGCGCATATCCGCTTGATTCACCGGAGAAACGGCGGTACATTGTTTTCCCATGAGCCGGCGCTTTTTTCCCCTTGCCGCCGCCGCGGCGGCGCTGCTTCTTTCGGCCTCCTGTCAGGTGCGTCAGGATGTGACCCTGCAGATCGGGGGGGCGGGCTCGTCCCGGATCCTCGTGGAGCTGCATCCGGTTTTCACCCGCTACTATTCCGACCTGGCATCGGGCTTTCTCCCTTCCTTCGACCCCCGGAATCCGGTCTATTTCGATGCCCCGGGGATCGGGAAAAACCTGTCGGCGAACCCGGACCTGGAAGTCCTGTGGATCAGAACCCCGGCTCCCCATAAACTGGACATGGAAATACGCTTCCGCGATATCGGAAGGGCCATCCGGGGCGGAGACCCCGAAATCCGGGACATCATGAGCCTGCGCAGGGAGGGGAAGAGGGAGACTCTGGCCATCCACCTGGACCGGTCGAACCTTTCTTCGATCCTGCGGGTCCTGTCTCCGGACAAGGCCTCTCCCCTGAAGGCCCTCCTTCCCCCGGCGGGCAGGCCCCTCTCCGAGACGGAGTACCTGGAGCACCTGTCCTGGGCCCTGGAGGATTACGCCGGCCCGGGGGAGATCGCGGACGTTCTTCGGTCTTCGGCGGTCACGCTGCGGGTAAGGGTCCCGGGAAAGATCGCCGCTCTGGACGGCGGAGCCCCCTCGGGCGATTCGGAGGCCCTTTTCGTCGTGCCTGTCCTCCGGCTCCTGACTCTGGAAACGCCGGTGGACCTGTCCCTGACCTACACCCCCTGAGGCCCGGTTTCTCCTGGACGATCCGTCCCGGTCCGCCCGGAGCGGGTTTTTCAGTGCAGCAGAAGAGACGGGTTGACGGGTTTGCCCCAGCGGGAAACGGTGAAGTGCAGATGGCTTCCGGTGGAGTATCCCGAGTTGCCCACGTTGCCGATCCTCTGCCGCTCCTGGACCCACTGCCCCTGGCGAACGTGAATGACGCTCAGATGGGCGTAGAAGGTGGTGTAGCCTCCCAGATGGCTGAGAATGACGTAATTCCCCGCCGTATCGTTGTAGCCCGTTTCGATGACCCGGCCGTCCAGGGCGGCGATGACCGCCGACCCGTGGGGCCCCGCGATATCGATGCCGTTGTGGAAGCGTCTTTCTCCGCTGATGGGGTCGGTCCTCCAGCCGTAGGGGGAGGAGATCCATCCCCGGGCGGGGTAACGGAAAAGTTCGCCCCAGACCCGTCGCAGCTCGATGGTCGGCAGTTTCGCCTCGGGAATGAAAACCTTCCCGCCGGCGGCTTCGGACAGCTCGGAGATATTGTTGGACTCCAGGATGCTTTCCGGAGGCACATCGTAGGATTCGGCGAGTTTCTCCAGGCTGTCCCGGGCCTTCAGGGTATGCATGATTCCGTCCATGTTGGGAATTTGCAGCACCGTCCCGATCTGCAGGGCCCGGGCCTTTTCCACGGCATTGCAGCTGATTATGCTGCCCTGATTCAGGCCGAAGCGGTGGGCGATTTCGGAAATCGTGTCGCCCTTGACGACGATGTAGGGGAAAAAGGCGAGAACGTTCCGGGGGGGCGCCTGGTCCTCCAGCAGCTGGGAAACCTCCTGGCCTCCGGAGCTCAGCATCGCCACAAGCTCCGGCTGTCCGACCCCGAACCCGCCGTCTCTCCCGTTCCAATGGGACATGAAACCGACCGTGATGAAAACCATGACTGCGACGGCGGCGTAGACCGCTTCCGGGAGCAGCGGAAATTTACCGAGGCGAACGAATGCCCGCACGACAGAATCTTTCATTGTTTCCTCGCAACCGGTTAGTGCATACCCGTGAAGTATACACTACAGCATCGGCGAATGACCGATGTTTTTTACTTTTTTTCGGTTTTCCACCGCGCCTCGGGGCGCTCCCGGAAATACTCCCGGACGACCTTTTCGACCCCGGAGAACCCCGGGGCCCTGTTCAGCCGGGTGAAAAGGCCCTGGCCGAAGAGGAGATTGCCGCAGAAGTAGCCGAAGAACCTCTTCGCCCGGCTTTCCAGAAAGTCCGCCGGCTGATGGCGGGGAAGAAGATCCAGGAATCTCCCCGCCGTTTCCTCCAGATCCACCACCATTTCCCGGTGGGGCTCCCTCTCTCTGCGCCGGAGAAAGGCGAAGAACCAGGGGGCCCGGGCCGCGCTCCTGCCCACCATGATTCCGTCGGGGCGGTGCTCCTCCTTTTTTTCCCGGTAATCGTCGAAAGACCGGATATCTCCGTTCCCCACCACCGGGATGGACAGGTCCCGCTTCAGGGCGCCCACGTAGTCCCACCGGGCAAGGCGGCCGAATTTTTCCTTTTTCAACCGGGGGTGCAGGGTGATGAAGTCCACCCCCTCCTCCTGGAGTCCCCGGCAGAAGCGGAGAAGCCCCGGGTAATCATCCTCGAAACCCACCCGGAGCTTCACCGACAGCCTCTTCCCCTTCACCGCCCGGCGCAGGGCCGCCGCCAGCCGCCGGGCCCGGTCCGCATCCCGCATCCATGCCACCCCGCCCCCGGCCCTGACGATGTCCGGGGCGGAGCAGCCCATGTTGAAATCCACACCAAAGCCCGGAAGACCGTCCAGATACTCCGCCGCCCGGACAACCGAAGCCTCCTCGAACCCCACCAGCTGGTGGATCAGTCTGTCCGGGTCAGGATCGGCGGCGATGTAGGACGCCTCGTAGGGCCCCCCCTGGATCAGGGCCGCCGAGCTGATCATTTCGGTGAAGTACAGGTCGCAGCCCCCGAACTCTTCGATGAGAATCCGCAGGGCCGGGGTGGAGACCCCCGCCATGGGGGCCAGGATCAGGGAATCATCGAGGATTGTCACGGGGAGAGTATACCCGTCCCGGCCGCTTGATTCGAGCCGTCGGGGAGGATAGTATGGCGGCCATGGACGCTCAGGAAATCAAAAAACAGGTCGGCTACGCCGCCATCGACGAGTTCGTGAAAAGCGGAATGAAGATCGGCCTCGGCACGGGTTCCACCGCGGTCTGGGCGGTGCGGAGACTGGGAGAGCTCCTCCACTCCGGCAGGCTGCGGGACGTCCTCGCCGTGCCGACCAGTTCCCAGACCGAAATGGAGTGTCAGAAGGCGGGGGTCCCTCTCCGCTCCATGAACGACCCGGAAATCGGCGGCGTTCTGGATTTCGCCGTGGACGGCGCCGACGAGGTGGATGAAGGGCTCCATCTGACCAAGGGCGGAGGCGGCGCGCTTCTCATAGAAAAAATCGTGGCCTATGCGGCGAAGAAATTCGTCGTCGTCGTGGATTCCGCGAAGATGGTGAAAAACCTGGGCCTTTCCTTTCCCATCCCCACGGAGGTCCTCCGGGAGGCCCGTCTTCCCGCGGCCCGGGCCTTCGAATCCCTGGGCGCCCGGGCGGAAGTGCGCATGGCGGTAAAAAAAATGGGCGCCGTCATCACGGACAACGGCAACATCCTTCTGGACCTGTCCTTTCAGAAGGCCTTCGATCCCGTAAAGATGGAAGAAGCCCTGTCGCTGATTCCCGGGGTGCTGGGAAACGGGATCTTCGCCCGCTGCAACCCGGAGGTTCTGGTGGGGCATCCCGACGGCTCCATCCGCAGACTCACCCGTTAGGGAAGCCCATGGAAAAACCCCTTTACACCGGACGGGACCTGGTTCTGAAACGGGACAGCATCCCGGAACTGCTGGACGAGCTGACGATGCTGGGGATCGGTCCCAAGACCGAGGTCCTCCGGCGGGTTCTGGAAGACAGCCTGGAACTGGCGAAAACCGAAAACCGGCCCGTCGTCGCCCGGGACCCGGGCATGACCCTCGGCTGGGACGATTTCCACGGGGAGTACTACCTGGTGGTTCCGGACACCTACGATCCCGGGAACCTCGTGGCCGTTCTCTTCGAGCGCCTGGTCTCCGGCGGTGAGGAGGACCCGGAGGAGGACCTCCGGGAAGGCCGGAGACTCATCCAGGAGTACCTGGGAGTCATCGAAGAGAAGGAAAAGGTCTCGCTTCGGGACGTGAAAGAAAAACTCGCCTCCCTGGTGACGGACATGAAGAAAGCCCTGCGCCTCTTCGAGGAGGAGGATTACTCCGATGAGGAGTTCGACCGGCTCTCCACCGCCCTGGACAAGGCCTATTTCGACCCCATCTCGGAAATTCTCGAGGGAGTTCTGGTCACCATAGCGGGAGGCTAAAGACCCCCGGAGGAGGTTGCCCCATGCCCCGACCCATCGGAGAGATTCCCCCGGCCCTCTGCCGCCGGCTTTCCGTCGTCTTCACCGATATCGACGACACCCTGACCACCCACGGCCTCCTTCCGGAGAAGTCCTATGCCGCCCTCTGGGCCCTCCACGATGCGGGCATCCGGGTGGTCCCGGTGACGGGGCGCCCCGCGGGCTGGTGTGACCACATCGCCCGGATGTGGCCGGTGGCGGGAGTCATCGGGGAGAACGGAGCCTTCTACTTCGTCTACCACCGGGACAGCCGTCGGATGCGCCGGGAGTACGCCCAGACCGAGGAGGTCCGGCGGCGGGGCCGGGAGGCCCTGGAGAAGGTCCGGACAGAGGTCCTGGACGAGGTCCCCGGCGCCGCCGTCGCCGCGGACCAGGCCTACCGCATCGCGGACCTGGCGGTGGATTTCCGCGAGGACGTCCCTCCCCTGGACGAGGGTTCGGTGGACAGGATCTGCCGCATCGCCCGCCGGAACGGCGCGGTCTGCAAGGTCTCCAGCATCCATGTCAACTGCTGGTACGGCGATTACGACAAGATCACCTGCCTCCGGGAGTTTCTCCGCCGGGAATCGGGCCGCTCACTGGACGAGATGCAGGAGGAGGTCCTGTTCGCCGGAGACTCCCCCAACGACGAGCCGGCTTTCCGGGAATTCCGCCATTCCATCGGAGTGGCCAACATCCGGGACTTTCTCCATCGGCTGGACCACCCGCCCCGGTACATCACCGGAGCCCGGGGAGGGGAGGGCTTCGCCGAAGCGGTGTCCATCATCCTCCGGCTCCGGGGTTCCGATGGAAAGGAGTAAAGAGATGGTCTTCACTGCGCCCTTCAGTTTCACCCTGCCCACCACCATCGAGTACGGGGCGGGAATCTCCCGGCGGCTCCCGGAGTTCTGCCGGAGGCTCGAAGCCCGGCGCATCCTGGTGATCACCGATCCGGGGGTCAGCGGCCTGTCCTGGCACGCCGCGCTGATGGAGGACCTCCGGGGTCAGGGCATGGCGGTGGAGATCTTCGACGCCGTGGAGCCGAACCCCAAGGACCGGAACGCCGCGGCCGCCGGGGATGCGGCCCGGGCCTTCGGTGCGGAGGTCCTGGTGGCCCTGGGAGGCGGGAGCCCCATGGACTGCGCCAAGGTGGCGGCCATCCTGGCCCGGCAGGGCGGAAGGCCCCGGGACTACGAGGACCCCTCCCGGATCGGCCCCTCCCCCCTGCCGATCCTGGCGGTCCCCACCACCGCGGGGACGGGCAGCGAAGTCACCTTCGGGGCGGTCATCACCGACACGGCGGAGAGCTTCAAGTTCACCGTCAAATCCCCCCGCATCGCTCCCCGTTTCGCCCTGGTGGACCCGGTTCTGACCCTGTCCATGCCCCCGGCGCTGACCGCCGCCACCGGAATGGAC
Source organism: Spirochaetota bacterium (assembly GCA_029562045.1). Classification (GTDB taxonomy): domain Bacteria; phylum Spirochaetota; class Spirochaetia; order DTKZ01; family DTKZ01; genus JAKQWJ01. The sequence continues at coordinate 14,784 of JAKQWJ010000288.1, forward strand.
GCCCTGACCCATGCCGTGGAAGCCTACACGTCCCGAGCGGCGGAACCCATCTCCGACGCCCTGGCCCTGCACGCGGCAGCGCTCATCGCCCGCAGGCTTCCCCGGGTGGTGGAGAAGGGCGACGACCTGGAGGACCGGGCGGCGGTACTCACCGGAAGCCTGCTGGCCGGCATCGCCTTCAGCCATTCCGATGTCGGCGCGGTCCACTGCATCGCCGAGGCCCTGGGGGGCATGTACGACATCCCCCACGGGGTGGCCAACGCGGTCTGCCTTCCCGGAGTCATGCGCCATTGTCGGGACGCCGCGGAGGAGCGCTACGCCCGGCTGGGAGCCGCCATGGGCGCGGGGGAAGGGGCCGAGGCGGCGGTGGCCTTCGTCGAAGGCCTGGCCCGTCGGGTGGGGTTGCCGGATTTCCGCAGTTTCCGCATTCCGGAGGCGGACTTCCCCCTGGTGGCCGACAAGAGCGCCGCCAACGGCTCCAACCGGAACAACAGACCCCCTCTCACCGCCGGGGACTACCGGGCCATCCTGGCCGCCCTGAACGGATAAACCGCCCCGCCCATGGCGGCGGGGAAAAAAAGTCATGCCGCTCCCGGGAGTCCGGGCCGGTCCGGGCCGGTCCCGGCGCAGGGGCGAAGGAGAAAGAGATGCTGTCCAAGGAAATGCTCGCCGGCCTGAACGATCAGATAGGCAAGGAGATGCACTCCGCCTATCTGTACATGGCCATGTCCGCCCGATCGGCCGATCTGGGCCTGGAGGGCTTCGCCCGGTGGTTCATGATCCAGTATCACGAGGAAATGTTCCACGGGATGAAGATCTACAAATACATCCAGGACCGGGGAGGAGAGGTGGTTCTGAAAGACATCCCTGCCCCCGAAGGGGATTTCCCCTCGGTCCGGGAGATGTTCGAAAAAACCCTGGCCCACGAGAAGACCGTCACCCGGAGCATCCTGGATCTGCTGGCCCGGGCGAAGGCGGAGAAGGACGCGGCAACGGAAATCTTCCTGGCCTGGTACGTCACCGAACAGGTGGAGGAGGAAAAGACCGCCTCGGACATCCTCCGGAGATTCGCCTACATGGGCCCCGGTGAAAATCCGGGCTGTCTGTTCCTGGACCGGGCCATGGGGGAACGCAAACTCGAGGCTCCCACCGACTTCAGCGAGCTGGTCATATAGACCCGGGGGCCCCGCCGCGGGTATAGTGGGCCCCATGAATCAGGATCAGGTAAAGGAATCCCTCCTCCGCCTCGAACCGGAGGTGGAGGAGTTCTCTCTCATCTTCTCCGGCAAGCAGAGCCGAAGGGTCAACGGCCTCTACAAGCCGGAAACCCGGGAAATCATCATCCACAACAGGAACTTTTCCGACGACAACGATCTGATGTACACGGCGATCCACGAGTTCGCCCATCACATCCACTTCACCCGCTCTCCCGTTCCGGTGTCCGGCAAGGCCCACCGCAACGAGTTCTGGGACCTCTTCCACCGCCTCCTGGGACGGGCGGAAGAGATGGCCGTCTATCGGAGCGTGTTCGATGTGGACAAGGACTTCCGGAGCCTCACCGAGAAGATACGCACCGGGTATCTGGCGAAAAACGGCGCTCTGATGAAGGAGTTCGGCGGGCTCCTGGTGGAGGCGGAGGCCCTGTGCCGGAAAAACAACGCCCGCTTCGAGGACTATGTGGACCGGATTCTGGGCCTGCACCGCACCACCGCCCGGGTCCTGATGCGGATGCACAGCCTGGACGTGAACCCCGCCATCGGCTTCGAAAACATGAAGACCGTAGCCTCCCTCCGCTCCGAGGAGGACCGCCGGGGGGCGGAAGCCGCCTTCATGTCGGGAAAGAGTCCGGACATGGTGAAGGCGGAGTACGGCCGGAAGCCCCGGGAGAAGGAGGCCTCCCAGCGGCTGCTGCAGGAGAAGCGCAGGATCGAGAAGACCATCGCCTCCCTCACCAGCCGGCTCCGGGAGATCGAAACCCGCCTGGAGGGAATGGAGGAGGACTGATTTGGGCTGAGGCCGACAAAACGTTGGAACTCTTTGCTCCAAAGTCAGTTACCTGCCTCGTTCGGTCGCCGGCCGACTGAAGCCCTTGACCCGTCCTTCCCCCCCCTGTACAATGCGGGCAACAGAGAGAAGACCGGAGGCCTGTGCATGAAAGCGTATATCCAGGGCATCGGCTGTTATGTGCCCGAAAAAAGAGTTTCCAACGATGATCTGGCGAAAATCGTCGACACGTCCGACGAGTGGATATACTCCCATACGGGTATAAAAAACCGGCACATCGCCGCAGAGGACGAAGCCTCCTCCGATCTGGCGCTCCGGGCCTCCCGGGACGCCCTGGAACGGGCGGGGAAGAGCCCGACGGACCTGGAACTCATCCTCCTGGCCACCGCCACGCCGGACCATCTGGGCTTTCCCTCCACCTCCTGCGTGCTGCAGGACAAACTGGGGGCGGCCAACGCGGCGGCCATGGACCTGGCCGCCGCCTGCACCGGCTTCATTTACGGCCTGGAAACGGCCCGGGCCTTCATCGAGGCGGGGATCTATCGGAACATCCTCGTCGTGGGGACGGAGGTCCTGAGCAAAATCACCAACTGGAAGGATCGGAACACCTGCGTCCTCTTCGGGGACGGCGCCGGGGCGGCCCTGGTGACCGCGGCGGACACGGGGTCCAGCCGGGGCATCGTCACCAGTCATCTGGCGGCGGACGGCAGCGGCGCCGGGGTCCTGTCCCGCCCCGTGGGAGGCACCCGGACTCCCTTCGTGGAGGGGCGGACGACGCCGGAAAGCACCCTCCTCTACATGGACGGGAGGAAGGTCTACTATTTCGCCGTATCCGTCCTGGGAAAAACCATCGAGACCCTGCTGGAAAAATCCGGCCTTTCCCTGGAGGAGATCGATTTCATCGTCCCCCACCAGGCGAATGTCCGGATCATCGAGGCCTGCGCCAAGAGGCTGTCCATCCCCATGGAAAAGTTCTACATGAACATCGAGGAGTTCGCCAACACCTCCGCGGCCTCCATCCCCATCGCCCTGACGGACATGAGTCTCAAGGGGATTCTGAAGCCCGGGCATCTGGTTCTGACCGTGGGCTTCGGCGGCGGCCTCACCTACGGCGGCAACATCATCCGCTGGTAGGTCCCCCCGGGAAACCCTCTTTTGGGGAGTATCCCGGGAAAAGGCAAAAGCCACGACCGGCCCCCCAGGAGCCCCGGGGAACCGGCCGCCCCGTCAAGGCAGATTCCGGGACAGGTCCTTTCCGAAGTCCACCCCCAGATTGCGGAAGGCCGTGGAGATCACCGCCCCGGAGCTCGACCCTATGCCCCGTTTGAACATCCGCTTGGAGTAGAGGATCTGGCCGGTTTTGAGGTCCGCCGCCTTGACGGTCCCCGCCACCCGGACCTGAAAGGAACCCTTCGCCTCCTCCAGTTCATCCACCGTGATCACCCCGAAAACGACCCTCTCCACCTGGCCGCCGTGGGCCGCGGCGACGGCCCTGATCACCTCGGTGTCGCTCATTCCCCGGAGGGACACGGCGTTGAACGAAAGGGTCCTCACCTGGAAACCGTCGGAGGACAGGGCCTCCAGAATGCCCGAACCGGTTCCGGTGGTTCCGGTGGGGTTGGACGCTCCGTCGGTGTCCAGGACGACGATCCCGGTGGGAATCTTCCGGGCCCGGGAAACGATGTTGTACTCCATGCTCACCCGCTTCCCGCTTACCAGGTCCTGCAGACCGCTCACCTGGGGCGCGAAGGCCCGAGGCGCCTTTTCCAGCGGAACGAGAAAGGCGGACAGATCCAGCATCATCGTCACCTTCTCGCTTCCCACGAATGTGGGGATGGGGTGCTCGAACTCCACCCGGCCGTCGGCGCCGCTCTGCAGGTTCACCGCCCTGATCCCCACCCGGCCCCCGGTCCGGGCTTCCTTGTAGCTCACCTGAATGTCCGCGCCCCGGATGGGCGGGTCGCTTTCCCGCTGACCGTCCACCACCTTGATCTGGAAGGTTCCGGGCAGAGGGGAGCCGACCTCGCCGGTGACGGCCCCGGAGAGGGGGACAAGGCCGATGCGGTTGATCACCGCCTTGGCGTTGTTGATGTTCCGTTCGAACTTGATGGCCGCGTTGTCGATGTTGGACCCCGACGCCGCGGCGGCGGCCTGGATAAAGGATTTGATGGCCCCGAAGAGGTCTCCGGAGGCGGCCAGCCGCTTTCCCGTCTCCTCGGGGACCGCCACCGCGTCGGCCTGCTCCTTGAACACCGCCGCTATCCTGTCCCGCTCCTTCTGCAGTTCCGCCCGGTCGTACTGGGCCAGAACATAGACCGTCACCCGGGAGGCTTCCCTCAGGACGTATTTGTCCGCCACCCGCAGGCCCGTCACCCGGGCGCTTCCAGTCTGCCGCACCTGCTGGGTGACCTGGGCCTGGAAGGAATCCAGGGCGGCCTTCGCCTCGGAGGTGGTTTCCGCGGTGATGGTCACTCCGATGTAGCGGGTTATCTCCGCAATGAGAGCGTAAACCGCCTGCTCCTCCGCCCTCGCGGCGTCCTTGGCCGGGTCCGACGAGGACCCGACGAAGTACTCGTATCGGGCATCCCCCGCCGGAGTGGACAAGACCCATGGAGGAGGGCTTTCACCCGGGGCTCCCGTCTCCCGGGGCCTGGACCCCGTGGCACATCCCAGAAACAGGAGCAAAACCGCCGCCCCCACCACCGACGCCTTCCCCAGAGCCTTTCCCCGCTTTTTCATGAACAGCCTCCCCCGCAAAAAACAAAACCGGAGTCCCGGCTCTCCGGGACCCCGGTGTCCGCCATTCAGCAGAACCTCAGATGCCTTCCTTCTCGAGAGCTTCCTGGACCCGCTTTCGGGCGGTCTGCTCCTCCGGAGTCTTGGGCTTCACCGCCTGTCCCGCCTCGTCCAGGGCCTTGCGCACCAGTTCGTCCAGGGTGGCCTGGGGGATGGTGTACAGCGCCAAATAGGTGAAATCGTCTCCCTCCACGTTGCCGTCGGGCTTGTAGTACCGCATCTGGACCCAGTAGCTGTCCTTCTGTTTGAAACCGGCGAAGGTGGCGTCGGAGAAACTCTTGACCACCTGCTCCATGTAGGTGCCCAGGGCGTTCATGTCCCCCGCCGCGGCGCCGGCGAACTTGACCTGGACCCGGTTCTTCACCTGCTGGGCGATTTCCGCTGCGGCGGTGAAGTTCTTCGTCCACAGCTCGGCCCCCTGCAGATTCTTGGCCCGGGGAGACTCGAACTTGAAGACATAGTCGTTCTTGAACTTGTCCAGGGCTTCCAGCTCGGACACGTTCATGGTGACCCATTCCGGCGGCTGGGTGCCCCACTTGTAGTTCTTGTGATCCAGCATATCCGGGCGCCGCACGATGGGCTCGGCGACTTTCGCGGGCGCCGCAGTGGCGCCCGATCCCTTCGGCTTGCTGGCGCAGCCGGCAACGAGGGCGAGCGCCAGAGCGGCGAGTACCAGACCAAAAACTGTTCTGCGCATGTTGATCCTCCTAACTGATCACATTTTAACCATCGGGCAAAACTCTGCCCGTTCGTTTACAAGCCTGTATTGAAGGTTATCGATTTCCCCCTCATCATCACCTGCTCCATCCCCTCCAGGCCGGGAATGGAATCTCCCACCTCGTACATGATCTCTTCCAGATCTTCCAGCCGGCCGAAGAGAAAGACCGCATACCGGGTCATCTCCGGAGACTGGCTGATCACCTGCAGGTCCTTGACCTTCGACCGCAGCCGGGTCCGGAAACGGGTCATCAGGCGGGAATCGGAGGTGTTCTGGATAACCAGATCGTACCGGATACCCCGTTCGAAGGTCTTGGCCAGAAGGATTTTCGACTGCTCCACCGCCAGCGGCATGGCCTTGAACAGCGTCGACTGCAGGGCGTTGGACTTGGCGTCCAGCTGACTGGTCTTGCTGAAGGTGCGGGGGCTGGAATAGGGCACGGACCCCAGGAGGTTTCCGGTGGAGGATTCGAACATCTTCAGGTTCACCTTGGCGGACCCGTAGTGGTTGCCCCCCTGGCTTTCGCCTTCCGTAACCGCGTCGATTTCGATGTAGACATCGGCATTGAGCTTCTGGGCGATCCACTGGATCATGGACATCTCCCGGCCCGCCTCCTCCTCGTAGACGAGTTTCTGGTCTTTTTTGAGTTTTTCCACCTCCCGGTAATCCACCGCGTTCTTCCCCGCGGAAACCAGATTGCTGTTGGCCATCCCCACCGCGGCCTTCGCCAGAAAGGCGTCTTCCCTGGAATCCTCGTTGAAGTACACCATGTAGGTCAGGTTGTCGATATAGCGGCGCAGGAAGTTCTTCTCCTCCGGGGTCGCCTCCTCGTAGACCGCCGGGGTTTCCAGCTCCTTCGCCGCGGTGGCCGCTGCCGCCGCCGTGGTGGCCGCTGCCGCCGCCGTGGTGGGGGCCGCCACCCCCTCGGGCCTCACCGCCGCCTGGGCCGCCGCCTGGACGGAGTCCCGGGCCGTGGGGTCCTTCAGAATACCGTTGGCCCGCAGGGTGCTTTCCACCGCCTGGAGATTGACGGGGATGCGGATTTCGTAGATGAACTTTTCGCCGATCTTGTCCTTGCGCAGGGTCTCCATGGCCGCGTTGTCCACGTAGGCGTTGGGGTTGGAGGTGTTGTACAGGACCTCCGTCAGTTTCGCCCGGTTCGCCTGCTCCTCCGCCGGACCGATCATGGCCACCACCGCTTTTTTGACCGCGTCCATCTTGGCCCCGTTCATCGCCTTCAGGAGAGACTCGCTTTCACCGGCCCCGCTGTATATCGTCGGCTTCGCGGCGCTCGGCGCGACCGCCCCCGGAGCTTTCGCGGCGGGAGCCGACGCGCAACCCGTCAGCGCCACGAAAACCGCCACCGCCGCCCAATGAGAAAAACTTTTTTTCACATCCCCTCCTTCCGGGAAATATACCACCCGCCCGGGTGAATCACCAAACACATCATTTGAAAGTGATCCCCACGTTGATGAAGGGACCCACCTTGGAGGCGAAATAGCTTCTGTCATCCACATCGATCAGAGCATCCGCCAGCCCCAGCCAGGCGGCGAAACCGGCATCGATGGTGAACTTCCTGTCCCGGGAATAGAGAAAACTCATGGTCAGGAAGACCTTTCCCCCCACGTGGGTCGCCAGGTATTCCTCGTCGGTGGCGAAAAAGCTCCGGGCGTTCTCCCCCAGATACGCTCCCCCGACGCCCGCCACCGCCGTCGGAGCGATCTGCAGCCGCCCCAGGTACAGATTGGTCAGCTCCACCCCGACATAGAAGTTCAGCGGAATGATATCGAACATGGCCAGGGCCGCTGTGGCGCTGCTGAAGGGGATCTCCAGCCCCACCACCGGGCGGGTCTGGAAATAGCCCCGGGAGAGCACCGCCTTCAGGCCCACAATGGGCATGAAAGACAGATCGTAATTCTCCACCATGAGGGCCCCGGCATAGGGAGTGATCTCGACGCCCAGGCGGGGCACCTCCTGAAGCTGGTCTCCCACCTGGGGCTTGCCGGAGGAGTAGATGAGATGGGCCACGGAGAACTCGTCCTGGACCTCCTTGACGACGAGAAGCCCCCTGTCATCCTTGGCCTGGAATCCCGCCACGTTCCGGTAGCCGACGATGGTGTATTCGTCTCCCACAACGATGCCCATATTGCGGCCCAATTCAAAAATGATGTCCCGTCCCATGACCTGCACGATGCCGCTTTTTATCTGGAACTCCGGAACCTTCCGGAGTTCATAGGTGAGAAACACCGGAATGGCGTCGATGGCCGACTGGATCGCCTTGTTCGCGTTTTTGTCCGTCCCGCCGGTTTCCACGAAGAACTGGGCGGAACTCTTTCCCTCGTCCACATTGACGATGGTGAAGGATGTTTTTATCGTCGCCTTGTAACTTCCGTCCTTGGCCTGCTCCAGGTTGAAAAACGAAACGGAGGGTATCACCACCAGGAAGGCGCCCACCAGACGATTCCAGTCCCGTTCGGTGAAGGCCTCCTGGCCCATCAGCACCCGTTCGGGGATAGCCACGTTCCGGCTCTTGAAATCCTTGATCTTCTCGGTGAAATCGCCCACATCCTTGGATTCCAGTCTCTGGGTGAGGCCCAGCACGTCGAACCTGCCGATGTTGATGAAAACCCCGCGGATCTGATCGTCGATGGAACCCAGGGCCATCTGCGGTATGGACCAGTCATGGTAACCCAGGTTGAAAACCGCTATCTCTTTTTTTTCGGACACCGTCTGTCCGTAAACAGCCCCCGAGACCCCGGAACACACCAGAAAAAGAACGAGGAAACGCGCCGCCCATCGCATACACACCCCCTTTTAAACACGAGCCGGCTGTCTGCATAACACCGCGAACATATTCAGTATCACCATCTCATGGAACATGGTCAACTGGACTCTTTTCTTTCCATCCTCTCCGGCGGCCTGGATTCTGGGGCCACTCCGGGACGATCCGCGGTTCCGCCCTCCGGGGGAGCCTTCTCCGGATCCCGTCCGGCCCGGGACGGACCGGTCCCGGAGCGGATGCCGAACTCATCGATGAGGCCCACAAAACCACCGGCCCCCCCGATAAACGAGTATCCCCGGAGTCCCCGCGGAACGGCGGCGAAGGCGTCCGCCGACGAGGCGACCACCCGCTGATCGATTTTCCACTGGCTCGTCAGGATTCCCCCGCCGCTTTCGATGGACAGTTCCAGCAGGACGGTCTTTTCCGACGGCAGAACGACGCCGGATTTTTTTACCAGCTCCGCATCTCCCCGGGCAAACCGGAAGGCGGGAACTCCCTCCCGGTCGGTGAACACCGAAAAAGCGAAGCCGCCGTCGTCGGACAGGGCGCGGAACAGGACCCCCTCCCCCGGGGCCCCGACGGGAAATATGCGGGCCCGCAGGGTGAAAGGCGCAAGCTCCCCTTCCGGGGTGAGGGGCAGAAGAAATTCTCCGGTCCTGAAACCCGAGCTTCCGTCCAGACGATAGCCGAAGACATCGGAAAGATAATCCATGTCCGGCTCTCCGATGGCTTCCAGATGCCCCCATCGGCGCTCCGTCTTGTCGCTCCGCGTGCCGTGATCCTCCAGATTGCCGAGAAAGTGAAAGAGGCTGTGATACTCCTCCTCCGGGGCGAAATCGGTGTCCGACAGTCGGCGGGTTTTATCCACATACACCTGCCCCGACAGCCGCAACGGGGCGGGGAAGGAATGGCGGGACCCCGGGGAGGGGGGAAAGGGGAAGAGGTCCACCCGCACCGGGTAAACCCCCTCAATGGGCGGCGCGTTCCACAGAAACCGGTCTCCCCCCCGGGAAAGCTCCCGTTCCTGGACGGTCCGCCCGTCCACCACCCAGCGGATGAAGGGGTCGCTACCCTCGGGCCGGGAGAAAAATGCGCGGAAAATCCCCGTGGAGCCCGGCAGAAAAGAGGGCGGATAGGCGGCGATCTTCGTGATTTCATAATCCCCGGCGTCGTAGAAGAAAACCGCCTTTTTCTGGGCGATGATCCCCTCTCCCTCCCGGAGGGTGACGACAACCGCACAGAGTCCCGGTTCCATGGCGGGCGGCGGAATCGGCCTCAGGGATCCCGGGCCGGCGAGTTCGCCGGGGCCGAAACGAAGGGTCTCCCGGGGCGTACCGGGGGGAGACTCGAACCGGACATCCAGCGTCCAGGCATCCCGGGTCTTCTTTCCGGATCCGCCGGCCATGACCAGTTCCACCGGTATGGCCCCCTCCGGAGAGACCAGCGCGCCGTCGGAAATCGTCTGTATCGAGATTTCGGACTGTCCCGGGGTTCCCGGATCCTCACCTTCGAAAAGCGGATCGCCGGAACATCCGAACGCAAGGACGACAACCACGAGACTCGCTGCCGCGAAGCTCCTCATACCATTATAGTATATCTCTTTTTCATGCTTGTTGCCCGGTTCTCTCATCGTGTAGTATGGGGCATGCGACATAGCGTTCTGCTCATCCATCTGGACAATTTCCGACACAACCTGGGAGTCATCCGGAAACTGGTGGGTCCCAGGGTGAAGATATCCGTTTCCATGAAGGCCGACGCGTATGGGCATGGGGCCCTGGACATCGCCCGCGCGGCGGAGCGGGGCGGGGCCGACTTTCTGGGAGTCGCCACCCCCCAGGAAGGCATGGAACTTCGGCGGGCGGGCGTCGTCATGCCTATTCTGCTCTACGGGCTCTGCCTCCCGGAAGAACACAAGCTTCTGGTGCAGCATGACATATCCGCCGTGGCGGTGGATGATCCGGGGATCGAAGCCTTCGAAGGGGCGGCGGAAAAACTGGGCAGGCCCGCCCTGCTGCATCTGAAAATCGACACCGGCATGGGGCGGATAGGCTGCGCCCCCGAGGACGCGGTCCGGCTCGCCGCACGAATCGCCTCCTCCCCCTTTCTGCGCCTGGAAGGCGTGGCCACCCATTTCCCCTGCTCCGACGAAAAGGACCTGGGCTTTACCCGGCAGCAGATAGCACTGTTCCGGGACCTGGTGAACCGGATCAAAGCCGCGGGGGTCAACCCGGGCCTTCTCCATGCCTCCAACTCCGGCGGTGTTCTCCAGTGCCCGGAGGCGAACTTTTCGATGGTACGGCCCGGCATCCTGCCCTTCGGTTACTACCCCTCCCGGGAGGTGGCCAGGCCTCTGGACATCAGGCCCGTCATGGAGTTGAGGAGCAGGGTTCTGTTTCTCAAGAAGGTCCCCGCCGGCACTCCGATCTCCTACGGCTGCACCTACAGGACCCCCGCCCCGACCTGGATAGCCACCCTGGGGGTGGGTTACGCCGACGGGTACCCCCGGTCCCTGTCCAACCGGGGGCGGGTCCTCATCAAAGGCCGGACCTACCCCGTGGTCGGGAGGGTCACCATGGACCAGGTGATGGTGGACCTGGGGCCGCAAACCGAGATCCGCCGCTACGACGAGGCGGTCATGTTCGGGCCGGACCCGGCGGGACCCGGCGCGGAAGATCTGGCGGAACTGGCGGGGACGATTCCCTACGAGATCACCTGTGGAATAAACAGGCGGGTTCCCCGGCTTGTCGTCGGCGCCGAAACCGACGGGCAGGACCCCCGGTAACCCCAGGCCGATAACCCCAGGCCGATAA
>JAKQWJ010000307.1 GCA_029562045.1 Spirochaetota bacterium
CCCGTATCGTCCGGCCGCATCGGAAAAAATATCCCAAAACAGCCTGCAACTCTTATACCAACCGGTGGCGCCTTCGTCAAGCACCCCCCGACTCTTTCCCCTTCTCCCTCCCCCTCTTTCGGGGACGGGAAGGACAACATACTGAAACCCTGCGCCGGTGTCAAGACCCTGTCACGATTGATCTGAAAGGTGTTCTTACCCGCTGCGATTTAAAATATAGTGAAAGAGGGCGCCGGTTGTCAACTAGAGGGACGATTTTTTCTTCTGCGAAAAACCAGGTAATAATCCAGGAAGGACAGAATCGCCAGAACCGCCGCCACCGCGAACAGAAAACGGGCCGCCAGAAGAAAGGTGTCGATCTGTTTCGGGAACAGGGAAAGGTTCCGGAAGGTGTATATGGACAGCCCCGCGAAACCGGAGACGGCATAGAAAACGGCCTTCAATTTGCCCCCCCCCTTGGCGGCCAGAGCCACCCCCTCTTTGTACATGATCATGCGGATGAAGGTTATTCCCAATTCCCGGTACATGATGAGGATGAAGGCCCAGGCGGGCATGATGCCGGTGGCGACGAAACAGACGAAATAGGTGAGCCGGGCCACCACATCCGCGAAGGGGTCTAGCAGCTTTCCCATATCCGTCACCTGATCCAGAGCCCGCGCCACGGAACCGTCCACCAGGTCGGAGGTTTCGATCAGGATATATAAAAACCACAAAATCACGACGGCGGGGACCGCCCCGTGGCCGGTCCAGAGAGGGAAAAAAAAGGTGAGAAAAAAAAGCGGCGACAGAAAAATTCTGAATGCCGTCAGGATATTGGGGATATTCATGGAATAAAAGTAGACCGGCGGGTAAGTAATGTCAATATTTACAATTGACAGACGCTTCGCATGTCATGGTAAAGTGGCGGAATGGCAAAAAGGAACGACATAACGGCCAGCATCAACAGAACCGTGGGCGCCCTCTTCCTGTTCCAGATCTTCTTCAGCGCCGGAATCCTTCTCCTGTATCGGATTAACCCTACAAACGCCGGGGTGGTGGCCTTCGTTCTCGGCACCACGGCCATTCATGTGGGGCTGTGGATATTTCTGTCCATGATGCATCATCATTTCGTCCTGACCCCGACGGGAAAAAAACTGGAGAAAATCAACTTCGCGAACCTCCTGACCCTGATCCGCCTGAGTTCCATCCCCACGGCGGCCCTGATGCTGGTTCTGGTGCAGCATCATCCGATCCTCCCCGTGGTGGTGACCCTGATCACCGTCATCTTTCTTACCGATCTATTCGACGGCGCCATAGCCCGGAGCACCGGTCAGATCACCCGGATCGGGAAATACCTGGACAGCATCAGCGATTATTCGGTCCTCATCGTCATTTCCGTGGCCATGGCCCATTACGCCATGATACCGGACTGGTTTTTCATCCTCGTCCTTTTTCGCCTGCTTTTCCAGCTGGTGGGAATGGGGACTCTCCTGGTGTACCAGGGCTACCTCCTGCCTTCGGCTTCACCCCTGGGAAAAACCTCCGTTTTCGTCACCATGGTTCTCTATGGGCTGGAACTCCTGGTTCTGGCGGAGGGGTTCAGGCCCCTGCTGCTGCCGATCCTGCGGGTCCTGGAATACCTGGTGGCGGCGGTTCTTACCCTTTCCCTGGTGGAAAAGGTGTTCCATCTGAAAAAGGGGTTTCTCGAAGCGAAGGAAACCCTCACGGGCCGCGCCGATCGCAGGCCCCGTCTCCCCCTGGACTGACCTCGGAGGGGTCCCGCCCGTTGGCCTCCGCCAGGGTGTCGGGCTTCAACGGGCGGCGAATCTGCCCAGTTCCGGCCTGAGGTCCTCCATCTCGTCGGGGCGGAGGTAGGAGTACAGGACCCGGTAACCGGCCCTGAACTTTTTCAGCACCAGTTTCCGGATCCCGTCGTCCATGTCCTTCTGCGAATCGTACTGATAGGTCTTTTCCCGGGACAGGGAGAGGTTCCGCCCCCAGGACACGGTGAAACAGTGAGGGGAAAACAGGTGCCCCTGCCGATCGTGGAGGCTGTAGTAATGGGTGGCTCCCTGGGGGTCGATGCGGTACAGGGTGATCATCATGGCGGCTTCATTATCGGCAGAAGCGGGGTAAAAGCCCCAGTGAAAAAGCCCCTACCGGACGAGGGCCGCCGTTTCCGCCCCCGGATCGATCCGGACCCGGTAGATGGAGAAGATATCCTCCCGGGGAAGCTCCGCCTCCACCCGCAGCAGCCGCACCCCCGGGAGCAGGCCCGGGAGCTTCTCCGCAAAATCGCCGCCGGAACGGGGCGGGCCCAGGGGCTGTTCCGTTTCCCCCACCCGCAGGGCCGCCAACCGGTAGGAGGTTTTCCGCCCCGCCAGGACGTAGGCGTCGTCCAGGATCAGAAGATCCAGCAGGACCGATATTTTCCCCGATGGAAAAGTCACGACGTTTTCGCCGATTCCCCCAAAGGATGTCAGGAGGGTGGTTTCCCCCTCTCCCCGGTGGAGGATCTCGATGCTTCCCGCATCGGCGGGGGCGTACACCGGTGTCCAGCCCCGCAGGGCCGCCCGGGCTCCGAAGCCGGCCAGCCCTGCCAGAAGGAGGAGAAGGATCCCCGCGGTCTTCTTGAACCGCAGGCCCAGCCCCCCCGCCAGAGCGGCACAGGCTGCGACGAGAAGGTGCTTCGCGTCCCGGGGTACCTCCGGAAGGCTCAGGATGACCGCGGTGGTGAAACTCGGTATGGCCCCGGAGAGAAGGAGAAAAATTTTGGTCGGCTTTCTCCGCCGGGTTCTGGCGGGGTTTTTGGTCCTGCGGGGAGCCACCGTGAGCTGGGCCACGGCAGCCCCGAACAGAAAGCCTCCCAGAAGAATCCAGAAAAGGGGGCTTTTCAGCAGAAAACTTTTATAATCCATACAACTCCCCATACTTTTCCGAAAGATACCGGATAAAGAAAGAGGGGTCGAGGGGGGCTCCGGTGGCGTCCCGCACCAGGTCCGCCGCGGTCCGGGACGCGCCGGGGAGGTGGATGTGGATCCGCAGCCACTCCAGGATCGGGGCCATGTCTCTCCGGGAGAGCCGGTCGTCCATGTCCGGAAGGTCCCGCCGGAGGGCGGCGTAAAACTGGGCGGCGTAGAGGTTTCCCAGGGCGTAGGTGGGAAAGTACCCGATGGCCCCCAGGGACCAGTGGATGTCCTGCAGAACTCCCTGGGCGTCGGTCTTCGGGGTCAGGCCCAGGAGTTCCCGGGAAAGCCCGTTCCACGCGTCGGGAAGGTCCCGGGGCGGGAGGTCTCCCGTGACCAGGTCCTTTTCCAGCAGGAAACGCAGGACGATGTGCAGGCTGTAGGTCACCTCGTCGGCCTCCACCCGGATCGGCGAAGGCTCCACCGTGTTGACCGCCCGGTGGAAATGGTCCAGGGGCAGGGAGTCGAAAACGCCGGGGAAATGGTCCCGCAGCGCCGGATACCAGCCCCGCCAGAAGGGAAGGCTCCGGGCGATGCAGTTTTCCCAGATCCGGGACTGGGATTCGTGGATCCCCAGGGAGGCGCCCTCCCCCAGGATGGTGCCCCGGACCTGATCTCCGAAACCCAGCTCGTAGAGGCCGTGACCGCCCTCATGAACCATCCCGAAAAAGGAAACCCGGAAATCCCCGTCGTCGTAGCGGGTGGTGAGGCGCACATCGTCCGCCCCCAGAGAACTGGTGAAGGGATGGGTGGACCGGTCCAGCCGGCCCCGGTCCCAGGGGAAGCCCATGGCTTCCAGGACCTTGCGGCCGAAGGCTTTCTGGGCCGCCTCCGGAAAACAGGCGGCGGGAAGAGGCCGGGGCCTCACCGGGGACTCGGCGATCCGCCGGACCAGGGGGGCAAGATGCTCCCGGAGCCGGGAGAAGAGCCGGTCCGTTTCCCCGGTGGTCATCCAGGGCTCATACTCGTCCAGCAGGGCGTCGTAGGGGTGCTCCCGGTAGCCGATACGCTCCGCCGTCTCCCGGGTGAGGACGATGATTTCCTCCAGAAGGGGAAGGAAGAGGGAAAAATCGTTTTTCCGGCGGGCCTCCGCCCATCGGGCCTGGCCCCGGGCGGTGGTCCCGGCCATCCTCTCCACCAGGCTCCGGGGAAGACGGACAGCCCTCCGGTGACGGCGCTCCCAGGCCCGGTAGAAGGCCCCCTGGATATCCGGGGTGCCTCCGGCGAGGTTTTCCCGAGGCGATCCCCCCGGAACCGCCCCGTGGGAGGGGCCGCCCGGGCCGGAGGGGCCGCAGCCCGGCCCAGGTCCCGCTCCGTAAAAAGGGGTGTCCTCCCGAAGGGGGCCGCCCCTTCCGTCTGTCCCGTCGCCTCCCGGGGCCGCCGTCGGCCCTGCCCCGCCGCCCCGCTCGAAGCCCGGCGGCCCCTTCTCCTCCCAGGCCGCCAGGGCCTCCGCCACCTCCGGAGAGGTGACCCGTTCGTGGATGAGCCCCCGGAGGAGGGCCAGCTGCTCCGCCCGCTCCTCCACTCCCCGGGCGGGGAGATGGGTCTCCTGGTCCCAGCCCAGGACCGCCTCGGCATGCCGGAGGAGGCAGATCTCCCTGTCGATCGTCCTCAGCCTCTCCTGGAGTTTCGTCATGGGAACCCCCGTCAGTGGTAACTGTAGTCGCTGCCGCCGATGAACTCCCGCAGGAGCGACCGGGGCGGCACCACCTCCTCGTCGCTCCAGTCGGGAACCCCGTCGAAGAGCCGGAGGATCC
>JAKQWJ010000310.1 GCA_029562045.1 Spirochaetota bacterium
TTCACCTCCCCCTTGAGTTCATGGACGGGCTCCTTTTGCTGATTTCCGACAACCAACATTAGGATGTCCCGTCCTTTTTGTCACCCAGAAAGCGGAAACACCCGACCGATGTTTTTAGGAAGGATATCACCGATGATTACAAGAATGGAATCACGGTCGGGCAAAACCCCCATGGACAGAGAGTTCACATCGGGAAACCCCGGATCAGTTTCCCTCTTCAGTTCGGTGACCTCCTCGGGGTCGCTTACGACCTCTCCTTCGAAAAGCGCCGACCCTGACACGGCATAGATGTAGCCTTCGTCCGCCGATAAAGCTGTGGCGGCCACATACCTCACGGGAAACGTAAAAAGCAGATCGACCTCACCCTCCACATCGAAGCCTGCCCGGAAATATGTAATTCTGCCGTCTTCAAAATCGCTTGCTGAAATGGAGACTTCCGTCTCAGCCCCCGCCCGGACATCTACCGGGCCTCTGGTGGAAGCGAAAAAGTAATGGGTCTCTGCATTCGCTGTCCCAGGCTCCTCTATCTCACGGCCGCCGGTTCCCCGGAACACCGCGGTGGAGACAATTCGCGAAACGGCTCCGTCGCAACAGGCCGGCCGGGCCGGAGATATGCCTGGTTACACATCAGACATCCAGCTAAGGCAACCAGCTGCTCACATTCATTTCCAGCAGACCCTTTGTACCCGCAACATAAAGCAGGGTGTTATTAAAATCGTTTACGATAAGCCCGATGTCAGTCACTTCTCCCACCCAGAGATTCAGAAAGGGAAGCCGGACTACTTCGTCATACTGGGAATTGTAAAGAATGACGCCCGATGATGTCATACATGCGACGCCGGAGTTGGATTGGTTAAGATCGACGACAACGATTTTTTCGATCCCAAGTCCCGCGGTCCCTTCCAGAAGAATCGCATCTGAACCCAGCCCCGTTGCATCAATGGTGTCGGCCTTGAAGAGCCCACTGGAGGTGCCGATGTAAAGTCCCGGCGATGACCCGCTGTTGTCCAGACCGAAGCTCAGGATCCGGGGCATTGATGATCCCCAGTGTTCATTTTCGGAGAAGTGATGATACCAGGACTCACCCCTTAGCTCATCGAACGATAGATTTATGGGTTCGGAAGCATTGTCGGGGAAAACATCCCTGTCCAGAACGAAGGCCCCTGCGGAATCGGTGGCGATCCAGACCGAAGGCCAACCTTGTCCGGCACCAGGGGTATAGACCACCATGTCCTTAATGTTGCGACCAAGGCCCAGGTCGATCGTGGTCGGATACCCTGATAACCATGCCACCAGAGACTGGGGTGTTTTGACAACGTAGCAATTGTCATATGGAGCCGACCCTGAACCGGAGGCGGATTTCTTAACTTCATTTGTTCCCAGGGGATTATAGATGGAAGTGAAAATGTCTGATTGTATATAACCAAAAGATCCTTCCCGAGTGTTGAGATAAACATGGTTTCCCGTGGCATCCGTGCCTACAGACAGCGAATTGATGGGGGGAAGTGAAACAGAATTTCCGCTTTGATCTTTGGCATCAATCTTGGCCAGTTGATATACAGGTTCTATGCCAAATAACGACTCTCCGGAAACGGCAAAAACAGATCCATCATTCAAGGCCGCCACGCTGGTCACATGGGGACTTTCCATCGGGCTGTTGCCGTCCATAAAGGAAAAAAACTCGAGCGTGACATCTCTGAAATCCCCTTCGTCCACCCGCACCACGCTCTCCGCCCCCGCCCGGACGCTGATGGGGTCCTGAGGAAAAGCGACATCGTAGGAGGGGCCGCCATTTTTCTTTCGGAGGATCACCAGGCGGTAATCGCTTCCCGGCGGGATGCCGTCGATCCTGACCGTTCCTCTGAATACCTGATCCTCCGGCTCTTCGAGACCCCCGGTAAAAGGCCCCCGGAAGAGGCGGTTCCCCCGGTAGAGGTACGCATAGACGGTGCCGGCGTCACCGGCTTTCGCCCCCGGGGCGAAGGACATCTCGATGGAGCCCCCGCCCCCGGGCAGCCCCAGGGCGCAGCCCAGGAAAACCGCCGCCGGAAGCGCCGCAGCCAGAACCACAGCGGCCCAAACCCGGATTCCGGTCCTTCCGCCGATGTGCAAATTTTTCATAACTCCTCCATGGTGTTTTTCCGTAATCCGGGGCCGTCAGGACCCCAGTGTTTCTCAACTTTTTCAGCCCGTTCCATCCTCCGCGCCGGCGATCATCCGGGCCATTGGGGCGGAAACCCCAGGGCCAATCGTCCCGGCGGCATCGCGTTTTATCTTCCGTCCTCCTCTGCATAACCGCCAGCCTCGGCAAACCAAGGCGTTTTTTTTATTTTTCCTTGCCTCCCTGCCACTTCTTTCAGAGGAGGTCCGGGCTGTGTACGCCGACTGAACTGAAACCCTTAACCTTCAGGAATTAAAAATCACCTCCATCCAGCATCCAATCTGACACGTTAACCGCCGCAAGACCTTTCCTGCCCGCCACAAGAAGCCATGTCTGTCCATCATAATCATAATTGAATAACGCCATATCGTTGATCTCACCGGCCCACAGGCCGACGAAAGGAAGCCGGGTAATCCGGTCGGCGGGTGTATCCAGCCTCGGATTGTAAAGAATCACCCCTGATGGGGTAAGACAGGCGGCCCCCTCATATTGCGAAACCGCTATCTTGGTGATGGCAAGCCCTTCCGTCCCCTCCACGAGATGCGGCGTTTCCAGTATCCCTGAACTGCCTATTGAAACGGCTTTATAAAGGCCCTTCTCGGTCCCGATATACAGGG
The DNA here is from genome assembly GCA_029562045.1 of Spirochaetota bacterium. Lineage (GTDB taxonomy): Bacteria > Spirochaetota > Spirochaetia > DTKZ01 > DTKZ01 > JAKQWJ01. The sequence continues at coordinate 2,779 of JAKQWJ010000310.1, forward strand.
TGGATGCGTCGTTCATGGAAGTAGGGTTCCAGCCGAAACAGAGGATCCGGGGCATGGAAGCGCCCCAGAATTCATTATTTGAGAAAGGGGAGATCTTTATGTCGTAACGATCCTCCAGCACTCCCGGGTTGAGCAGATAGAAAGCGGGATCTTCCTCGAAATAATCGAAACTCAAATCAAAGAATTCCATGGGCAGAACAAAGGCGCCGGCGAAATCCGTGGCCAGATATGCGGAATACTCCCCATCTCCATCGAAGTAGACGAACATGTCGTAAATCCGCCGTCCCGTTCCCAGATGTGCTGTAGCCCAGGTGCCGGAATACCCCCCGATGAGTGCGTCGGAAGTTTTCATGATGTAATAAGAGCCATAGGCGGATGATTTCCGTATGTCTTCAGTTTCCGGTATTATCGGATACACGCGCGTATATCCGTTTCCCTGGTTCTGGTAAAGCCCAGTCCCGGCATTGGCGAGAATGTTATCTCCAGTGAAGGGATACTCTGGGGAAACCGAATTGATGGGCGGCGGGTTAGAATTTTCCATTTCAAAGTAGGCCGGCATCAGCGTACTCTCATGATCAATTCCCGTATACATTTTCCCGTTCCCGACGGCGGTGATTTTTGTCCCGCTCTCCGACATGGTGGCCACGCTGACAACCGGAAGATCGGTAAACGGCGGAGGACCCCCTACTCCCTCGCTGAAATCCATCATATGGAAATTGATGGGGTCAAAGTCCGAAACGGACACCACCGTCTCCGCCCCCGCCCGGACGCTGATGGGATCCTGAGGAGAGGCGAAAGAGTATCCCATCCCCTCCCCATAGTCGATCTCCCGCAGCACCACCAGACGATAATCCTTCCCCGGCGGGATGCCGTCGATTCGCACCGTGCCGCGGGTGTATTGATCGGGCTGTGTGAGCCCCGCCGTGTAGGGGCCCCGGAACAGGCTGTTCCCCCGGTAAAGGTAGACATAGGCGGTGCCATCCCCATAGGCCTTCGCCCCCGGGGCGAAGCTCATCTCAACGGAGCCCCCGCCTTCGGGGAGCCCCAGGGCGCAGCCGGCGAAAACCGATGCCAGAAGCGCCGCAGCCAGGGCCGCGGCGGCCCGGACCCGGAATCCGACCTTTTCATGGGCATATGACTTTTTCATATCTTTTTCCTCGTTTTCTCTCCGTGGCCCGGGGTCCCCGGATTCCGGAAGACCCCGGACCTTTTCAGGTTATTCCGCCTGCTGCTCCTCCTATGGCTGTGTTTCCCCTCCGACGACTACCCGGATCGACCCGGTGGATGTCTTTCTGGCGGGAGGCGGGGCCGCCCCGGGCGCCGTGACGATGTCGGTGGACGCTTCCTTCCTGAAGCCCTCCTCGCCTCCGCTGGGTCTGTCGGATCCGGCGGTCCGGCTCGTTTCCCCCGGGTCCAGGGTCCGCCCCTGCCCCAGCCGGTTGCCCACCCGGGAGCTTCCGTCGATCTGCTCGGTCCTGCCCCGGGCAAAGTTGAACTCCGTCCCCCGGACCGCCGCGGTGGAAACGGGGCTGCGGAGCTTGAAGTCGTGCTCCAGGCCTTCGGCCTTGTCCACCCGGGCGTTGAGCCTCCCCACCCGGAGGTCCAGGGTGGCCACCGCCTTATTGCCCTCCCGGGCCAGTTCGGTGATGCTCATCCGGGTCAGGGGCTTGACCCGCACGGTGGAGCTGATGAGTTCCACCGTGGCGTGGGAATTGAAACCCGTGGAGATGACCGCGCTCCGGGGGAGCTTCTGGTTCGCCGCCGCGGGCTTCCATCCCCCCCCGGGAAGCTGGACCTCCACCTTTCCGGAAAAATCCTTCAATACCGCCTGCTCCTGGGCGACGAGCCCGGCGCTGACGGCCACCATCAGCAGAAAAACGATCTTTTTTCTCATGACCTTCGGCCTCCCCACCGATCCGTCAAAAACTGAAAGACAGATACAGTTTCCCCGTCAGCCAGGGATCCTGGTAATCGTCCACGAACATGTCCCTTGCAGGGATGAAGCAGCCCAGGGACAGCCCCAGCCCCAGATCCGAGAAGGGGCGGTAATTGAGGGCCCCGCCGATCTCCATCCCCAGGTAGCCCGAACCGGCGCTCCCGTCCACCTGCCCCTCCGAGAAGGGCCCGTCCACGGGCTTGAAGAAGAGCGTGGCCGTCAGCGCCGTCTGCAGGCTCTCCAGCACCGAGTCCTTCTCCCGGCTCCAGGGCTTCATCGAGAAGGACAGCTCCGCCGCCGCCAGGTTGGAGGCCGTGGGGGCGAAGGCCAGGCCGTAGGCCGAGCCCGCCACCGGCAGAAAGCCCTTGTTGTCCCCGTCGTAGATGCTGGTCCCCGCGTCGTCCCCGCCGGCGTAGAGAAAGGAAAGGCCCAGCGCGGCATGGCGCAGGTCCGGCCGGTACCAGCGCAGGCCTCCCCCCAGAAGGAAGGAGGCGATGTCTCCCCCGCCGTACCAGCCGTAGAGGTCGTAGTAGGCGCCGCCGCCCAGAGGCCCGTTCAGCCCCGCCCCGGCGTAGACGGTGTCCACGGTGTCCTCGGAGCGCAGGTCCTTCTGGAGGACCGCCGCCAGGTTGAGGCTGTTGCGGCTGAAAAGCTCGATGAACTCCCAGGACAGGGTCCCCACCAGGCGGGCCGGGCCGAGGATGATGTCGCTGTCGGCGTCGTCCGCCGCGTCCGCCCCGCTCATCATGACGGAGCCGTAGTACTTGTTGATGAGCCCGGTATAGCCCACTGTCAGCCGCCCGGTGGAGTCGGGAAGTCCCAGCTCCAGACGCAGCCCGTCCAGGGTGTGGGCCAGGACCCGGCCGGAGAACTCCGCCTCGCGGAAACGGCCCGCCTCGACGCTGACGAGGGAGACCCCCGCCGCGGGGGTCTCGAAGAGCCCCTTCAGCGACAGCTGCCGGAGGTCGGCGTAGAAAACCGGCTCCGCGTCGTCGCTGGACAGGGTCCCGCTGAGGGCCCCATGGAACTCCCATGTCTCCCCCAGATCCGCGGCGACCCAGACCAGACCGGTGTTTTTCTGGATGAACTCGCTTTCGTCCATGCGCTGGAAGGTGGAATCGCTGTCCACGGAAAAACCGAAGTCCATTCCGTAGGTGATGCCGGCGGCCGCGAGGACCACGGCGGCGAGAATCGCGCGCTTTTTCATCTCCCCGCCTCCTTCCAGGCCAGGGCCTCACCCAGGATGCTTAAGGCCTCCTCGCCGGAGAGGCTCCTGTCGGGCCAGGGCTTGTCCAGGATGAACTCCCGGTACCCCAGCTCCCGGGCCGCATAGCGGGGTCCGGGAACGAAGGTGTACATGATGCCTCCGGGTATCCCGAAGGCCCGCATGACCAGATGGGAAAACTCCCCCAGAGTCAGGCTGTCCCGCCCCTCCGGAGGTTCGATGCCCCACTGGGCCCGGGCCTTCTCCACCGCCTCCCCGGGGGAGGCGGTCTCCGGGACAACGCCGGCGGCGGACAGGATGAAATAGGCGCTGGAAGCGTAATCCGCCCGGGCCTTGCCCAGATACCCGTCCATGAGGGTGTTGGACTGGCCGAAAGAGGCGGGGGCGGCCAGAAAAGCCGCGGCCACGATAAAAAGAAGGACTTTTTTCATACAAACTCCTGTTCTTTCATGAATATTATACCCCACGGGATACATTTTTTCATTTACAATGATGTTTCAATGATAATTCAGGAAACATAATAAGGCAACGCCAATATCCTGTTCCGGAGGTTTCCCGATGAAAAGCAAGCGGAGGGCCGAGATACTGATTCCCATCCTGGCGGCGGCGCTGTTTTCCGCCCTGAACCTCTTCGGTTTTTTCAAGACCGTGGAAAACCGTTTCTATGACATTCTTTTGCACCTGAAACCCGCGGTGGCGGAGGATCCGTCGATTCTCCTTTTGGATGTGGACGACACCGCCATCGCCAATGTGGGGGTCTGGCCCTGGAGCCGGGACATCATGGCCGAGGGGCTCCTGACCATGCGGGAGTTCGGGGCGGAGTACGCGGTCTTCGATATCGAATACACCGAGCAGAGCCCCCGGGGGGTGGACTCGGCGCTCCTGAACGAAAAAATCCCCCGGGCCCTGGCGGGGGAGTTCTCCATGCTCAACCGGAACATTCAGGACCTTTTCGCCGCCGTCAGGGCGAAGACCCTGTCCATCGCCGACGCGGCGGAGTATCTGAAGGACCTGGAATCCCTGAGCGACCGGTCCCGGGAAAAGCTGTTGGCCGCCGTCAGGTCCATCGTCCGGGACAACGACGATTTCCTGGGCCGGGCCGCCGGGGTCTTCGGAAAGGCCTACTTCACCGTCAACATGCTGCCCTCCGGGGAGGAGAAGCTCCCGCCGGAGCTGCGGGCCCTGGGGGAGGAAAAACTGCCCCTGGAAAAAGCGGCCGCCGATCCCGGGGCCATCCCCTACCGCACCGTCGAGATCAGGCCCGCCATCTACCCCATCCTGAGCCGGGCCGCCGGGGCTGGCTTCCCCAATGTGGAGGTGGACGGGGACGGCGTGCGGCGGAGGCTTTTCCTGGCCCTGGATTACAAGGGCCGGGTCTACCCTCAGCTGGCCTTCTCCGCCCTGCACGACAAGCTGGGCCGGCCCCGGGTCACGGTGAAGAAGGACAGGATCATCCTGGAGGGGGCGGCTCTGCCGGGGAAGGGGACGAAGGACCTGACGGTTCCTCTGGCCCGGGACGGGACGGTCCTCATCAACTGGCCCGCAAAAAACTACTGGAACAGCTTCCGCCACCTCTCCTACTGGCACCTGGAGCTGCACCGCCGGCAGGAGGACGCCCTGGCCCGGGGACTGGAGCTGATGGAACAGGACCAGTACCTGTCCTACCACGAAAAGAACCCCCACTTCCTGGACCTGTACCGCCGGAGCCGGGAGGTCCGGGAGGCCCTTCTGGCGGGGGAGGCCTCGGCGGACTTCCGGGAGTACGCCGCGCTCCGGGAGGAGTTCTTCCGCGAAGCCGCCGATTTCCTGGACGGGCCCGCGGAGGGGCGGATCCTGTCCATCATAGACAATATTCTGAAGACCGGCCGGCCCACGGAGGATGAGAAACGGGAGTACGGGAAGATCCGGGGGGAGGTGGAGACCAATTTCCGGAATCTCCGGTCCCTGGACCGGGAGTTCCGGACCAACCGGGAAACTCTGGCCAGAAACCTGAAAGGGGCCTTCTGCATCATCGGGAACACCGCCACCTCCACCACCGACCTGGGGGTGAACCCCTTCGCCGAGCGGTACGAAAACGTGGGGACCCATGCCTCCATCGCCAACACCATTTTACAGGAGAAATTCCTGGACGACGCGCCCCTGGCGGTGCGGATCATCATGGCCTTTCTGCTGACCACGGGAACCTTCTTCCTCCTCCGGCGGCTGGAGCCCCTGGCGTCGATCCTGGCGGGGATGGCGGTGGTGGCGGTCGTCCTGGCCGGAGGGGCGGTCTTCTTCGTGGCCACCGGGGTCTACCCCGGACTGCTCACCCCCACCCTGGCGGTCTTCTTCACCTTCGTGTCCCTGGCCTTCCTCAAGTTCCTGGTCACCGCCCGGGAGAAGAGCTACATCCGCAACGCCTTCGGCCACTACCTGGCGGCGGACGTGATCAACGAACTCCTGGTGGACCCGGACAAGCTCCGGCTGGGGGGAGAGAAGAAGCACATGACCGCCATCTTCACCGACGTGAGGGGGTTTTCCACCATTTCCGAGCAGATGGATCCCACCGACCTGGTGCGGCTTCTGAACCTCTACCTCACCCGGATGAGCGACACCATCATGGACCTCCGGGGCACCATCGACAAGTACGAGGGGGACGCCATCATCGCCTTCTTCGGCGCCCCCGTGTCCTATCCCGAGCACGCCGCCAACGCCCTGGAGTCGGCGGTGCGGATGAAGAAGATCGAGGCGGAGCTGAACGAGCAGTTCCTCCGGGACAAGCTGTCCCCCCTGCCCCTCCTGACCCGGATCGGCATCAACACGGGAGACATGGTGGTGGGCAACATGGGGACGGCGAAGAAGATGGACTACACCATCATGGGCAACGCGGTGAACCTGGCGGCCCGGCTGGAGGGGGTGAACAAGCAGTACGGGACCTGGGTGCTGGCCAGCGAGTTCAGCTACGGGGAGGTGGGAGACCGCTTCACCGCCCGGATGCTGGACCGGGTCCGGGTGGTGGGGATCAACACCCCGGTGCGGCTCCACGAGGTGCTGGACATGAAAAGCGAGACTCCGGCGGATCTGCGGGAGGGGGTGGATGTCTTCCACTCCGGGCTGGACCTTTTCGAAAAGAAGGACTGGGCGAAGGCGAAGAAGATGTTCGCCGAAACCCTGCGGATACTCCCCGACGACGGCCCGGCGACGGTCTTCCTGAAGCGCTGCGACGCCAACATCCAGAATCCGCCGCCGGAATCCTGGGACGGGGTCTTCAACCTGACCACTAAATGACCGGTTCGATGCCCCGGCGCTGCAGCAGGGTGCCCTCGGCCCTGTACAGCGCGAGCAGGGCGGTGAGGTAGCCCACCACCGCCTGGGCCTCCCCCAGGCGTGCCTCCAGGAGGTCCCGCCCCGCCAGGGACACGGCGTAGGAGGTGGACCTGCCCACGGAGTACTTCTCCGTCTCCGCCTTCAGCTTCTCCTCCTGGAGCCGGGAGGTCTCCGCCACCGCGGCGATCTGGGACCGGCTCCGCTCCACCGCCACATAGGCGGTGCGGATTTCCAACTCCGCCAGACGCTCCAGGTTCCGCAGGGCCTCGTCGGCCTGGGCCCGGGACGCCGCGGCCTTCTCCGCCCGGGCCGCGGCGGCGTTGTTCCCCAGAGGGAAGGAGAAGGTGAGCCCGCCGGAAAGCCGGGGCCCCCGGTCGAACACTCTCTCCGCGGCGGAGCCGAAGTCCTGATCGTAAGCCGCCGCTCCCAGGGCGATGAAGAAGTCCAGCCGGGGTAGGAGGCCGTTCCGGGTCCGGACCACCTCCAGCTCTCCCTTTTCCCGGGCGAGGCGGGCCTGGGCCAGGTCGGCCCGGGACCGGAGGCCCAGCTCCACGTGGGCCTTCACCTCGTCCAGCCGCGGTTCCGGCTCGGCGGGCCGGTCCGTCAGCTCCACCGGGGCATCCCAGAAATCCCCGGTCCGGGGGGAGGCGAGCTGCAGAAGCTGGAGACGGGCGGTCTCCGCCCGGCCCTCGGCGCCGATGAGGGCCTCCCGCCGCAGAGCGGCCTCCACCTCCGCCGCCGCCAGGTCCAGCTCCGGCAGGACCCCCACCTGGATCCGGCGGCGGGTGTTGTCCAGGTGCTGCAGCGCCAGCCGCAGCGATTCCCGGTAGATTTCCAGCTGCCTCTCCGCCAGGTAGCGGGCCCAGTAGGCGCTTTCCACGCTGAACACCAGGCTCTCGGCGAAGCCCCGGAACTCGTGCCGGGACGAGAAGGCGTCCAGCCGGGCCATCCGGATGCCCACCAGGCCGGCCCCCTGGACGGGCCCTCCCCGGAGGAGGGACTGGGTGACCGTCACGTCCAGCCCCACGGAGGAGTCCGCCGCCGCCCCCGGGGTCCTGGCCGCCGAGGCCCCGGCGGACACGAGCGTCCCCGTGGGGAGGTTGAGGGAAACCCCCGCCTCACCGGAGCCCGCGGCGCCGCCGCCGGAGTCCCGGGAGCCCCTGATTCCCGCGGAGAGCTGGGGGTCGAAGGCCCCCCTCTCCAGGCGCTGCCCGGTTTCCACCCCCCGGGCGGCGAGCCGCCGGGCCGCCACCGAGGGGTTGTTCTCCAGGGCCGACAGCACCGCCTCCCGGAGGCTCAAAGAGAGGACCGGGGGTCCCGCCTCCGGGGCCACGGCGGGCCGGGCGGCGGCATCCGTCCGATCCGGACCGGCATCGTATCCGGCGGCGGGCTGGGCGGCGGGCTGGGCGGCGGCCCCCAAGGACGCCAGCAGAAAAAACGCGCTCACCGCCGCGGCGAGCCGCCGGCGGGCAAGGGTCCGGTTCATGGACGATGCCCCCCTTTCAGCGCCAGGTCCCGGACGGTTCCGGGACCGCTCAGACCGGGCTCGTCCTCTCCTTCCCGGGCCAACCTGACCCCTTCGCCGCCGTCCCGTCCCGGAGCGGGGCCGACGGCATCGGCCTTCCCGCCGATCCGGCACTCCACCAGGAGGTATGCCGCGGGCACGACCAGCAGGGTTATCAGGGTGGAGCTGACCAGCCCGCCGATGACGGTCCGGGCCATGGGAGCCTGCATCTCCCCCCCCTCCCCCAGCCCCAGGGCCAGGGGCACCAGGGCGAAGGCGGTGGTGGAGGCGGTCATCAGTATGGGGCGCAGTCTCCGGCGCCCCGCCTCGGTGATGGCCTCCATCAGGGGATAGCCGTCCCGCGTCCGCAGCAGATTGATCTGATCCACCAGGACGATGGCGTTGTTCACCACGATCCCCCCCAGCATCAGGGCTCCGATGCCGGACTGGATATTGAAGGTGGTCCCGGTGAAGAACAGCATCAGAAGCACCCCGATGGCCGCCAGCGGGACGGAGAACATGACGATGAAGGGGTCCTTGAAGGATTCGTAGAGGCTGGCCATGACCATGTAGACCAGCGCCAGCGACAGAACCACCGACAGGAGAAGTTCCCGGAAGGACTTCTGCTGCTCCTCGTAATCCCCCACCAGCTGGATGGAAAAGTCCCGGGGCGCCGGGATTTCCCGGAGCTTTTCCCGGACCTCCGCGGCGAAATCCCCCAGAACCCGGCCGCTGACGTTGACCGACACGGTCATGATCCTCCCCTGGTTGCGCCGTTCGATCCGCATGGGCCCGCTGGCGGGAAGGACCCGGGTGACCGAGCCCAGGGCAATGGGGCTTCCCGCGCCGTTGGGCACCGTCAGGGCGGTGATCTCCTCCATGGGGAGGCTGTCTGCGTCCCTGACCTTCACCAGGATGTCGTACTCCGAGCCCCCGTCCCGATAGGTCCCCGCCTGGCTCCCGGCGAAGATGGTCTTCAGGGAACCGGAAATCTGGGATACCGTGACGTTCAGGTCCGCCGCCTTCTCCCGATCCACCAGGAAGTGCTCCTCGGGCATGCCCGATTCACGGCTGAGGCGGACGTCGGTGGCGCCCTCCAGCTTCTCCACCGCCTCCTTTATCGAAGCCGCCAGGCGGTCCGCCTGCTCCAGGTCGTAGCCCCGGACCTCGATGGAGATCTGTTCGGCGCCTCCCCCGGTCCCCAGGCCGCGCACGAAGAAACCCTGACCGGTGCGGGTCCTGATGGTGACTCCGGGAATGCCCGACAGGGCCCGGCGGAGATCCTGGGCGATCTGTTCGTCCGAGCGGGTCCGCTGGGATCGGGGCTTCAGGTTGATGCTGATGTTGCCGGACCGGGCGGCGGACCCCCCGGGGCCTCCGATGCTGGTGATGAAACTCGCCGCCTCCGGCACGTTCCGGGCTATGACCGGTTCGATCCGGGTGCGGAACACCTCGTCCGTCACCTCCAGCCGGGTCCCCACCTCCAGGTCGCCGGTGATCCTCACCTGCCCCTGGTCGGAGGCGGGCATCAGCTCCGAGCCGATGAAGGGAACCAGAAGCAGGCTCCCGGCGAGGACGACCCCCGCTCCCAGCAGGACCGGGCCGGGACGCCGCAGCGCGAAGGCCAGGGTCCTCCGGTAAAACTCCTCGATCCCGTGGAGGAATTTCCCGGACACATGAAAGACCGATCCCAGGAAGCCGTCGCCGTTCCGGGCCTCGTCGTAGGTGGGGCGGCGAAGCCGGGCCGCCAGGGTGGGGACAAGGGTCAGGGCCACCGCCAGGGAGCAGAGAAGGGAAAAGGTGACGATCAAGGCCAGCTGTTTGTACATGACCCCGGACATGCTTTCGATGAAGATCAGCGGCAGAAAGACCACCACCGTGGTCAGGGTGCTGGCCACCACGGCGGAGGAGACCTCCTCGCTCCCCTCCACCGAGGCCTCCACCGGGGACATCCCCGACTCCCGGAGGCGGTAGATGTTTTCCAGGACCACGATGGAGTTGTCCACCAGCATCCCCACCCCCAGGGCGAGCCCCCCCAGGCTCATCAGGTTCAGGGTGAAACCGTTGAAGTACATCAGCGCGAAGGTGGCGATCATCGAGATGGGGATGGTCACGGCGATGACGATGGAGCTGGACAGGTTGCGGAGAAAAACGATGAGAACGAAAAGGGCGATGAGCCCCCCGTACAGAGCGGAGCTTCCCACGTTGCCGATGGAATACTTTATGTACTCCGAGGAATCGCTCAGGACCACCAGCTGGAGCTGGGGCAGATCCTGATTGATCCGCTCCACCTCCTTCAGCACTTCCCGGGCCACCTCCACGGTGTTCTTCCCCGACTGTTTGGTCACCGAAAGCCGGATTCCCGGTCGTCCGTCGATCCGGGCGATCCGGGTGTTTTTCCGGATGGTGTCCACCACATCGGCAATCTGGCTGACCCGCACCGGGGCGCCGTTCCGCTGGGCCACCACGACGTTGCGGATGTCGTCCATGCTGCCGTAGCCGCCGGAGGTCCGGACCGACACCTGCATGGTGTCCCGATAGGAGGTCCCCGCAGGGCTTTCCACGTTCCCCGCCTGGATCCGGGACACCACCGAGTCGATGGGCAGGTTCAGGGCCTTCAGGCTTTCGGGGTGGACCTGCACCTGGATCTCCCGCTGATCGCCCCCCCAGACCTCCACCGCCGCCACCCCCGGCACCCTCTCGATGCGGTAGCTGATGAGGTCGTCGATGACCTTCCGGAGGTACAGGGGGTCCACGCTTCCGTATACGCCGAGGAACAGGATGGGAAAGGCGGAGTAATCGAACTTGAAGATCCGCGGCCGGTCCGCCCCGTCGGGGAGCCGCCCGATGACCCGGTCCAGCCGGTCCCGGACGTCGTTGGCCGCCTCCTCCAGGTTGGTGCCCCAGGCGAAGGCCAGGCGCACGTTGCTGGCCCCCTCCTGGGAGGTGGAGGTGATGTCCTCCACGCCGGGGACGGCGCTCAGGGCCTGTTCCATGGGCCGGGTGATGAGCTGTTCGATGATCTCCGGCCCGGTGTTGGGGTAGCTGGTGGATACGCTCAGCATGGGGTAGCTGATGTCCGGCATCAGGTCCACCGGCAGGCGGACGAAGGCCGTGGCCCCCAGGATGACCACGATGAGGGTCACCATCAGGGTCAGCACCGGGCGCTGAACCGTAATGCGGGAGATTCTCACAAGCCGCCCCCCCTCCCCGGAGAGCCGGGCAGAAATACCGCGGAGCCGTCCTGCAAAAGGTGGTGCCCCAGGACCACCACCCGGCCGCTCAGCGGGGGCTCCAGGATCTCCACCCGGCCGGAATCGGTGATCCCCGTCCTGACGGGAATGAACGAGACGGTTTTCCCGTCGTCCGCCAGCCGGAAGACCCCTTCCTGCTCGCCCCGTTTGATCAGGGCCGCGGCGGGAACGGTGACCGCCCCCTCCCGCCGGCCGAACTCCAGGGTGACCCGGACGAACATGCCCGGCTTCAAACGGCCCTGGGGGTTGGGGATTTCGATCCGGACCTCCGCCTGGCGGCTGGTCTCGTTCAGGAAGGGGGCGACCCTCTCCACCCGTCCGTCAAAGACGGCGCCGGGGATGGCATCGGTCACCGCCCGGGCGGGAAGGCCGGGACGCATCCTGATGTACATCGCCTCGGTGACGTTCACCGTGGCGGTGAGGGCGCCGATGTCCAGAATGGACACCACCGGGTCGTTGGCCCGGAGCAGGGCGCCCGGGTCGGCGAACCTCTCCCCCACCACCCGGACCTCGCTCCCCCCCTCCCACTCCGCCACCAGACGGGTGGCTTCCAGCCGGTCCTTCACCGTTTCCAGGGCGGCTTCCTTCTGCTTGCGCTGGGCCTGCACCACCCGGTGCTGGGTCTCCGCCTTGCGCAGGGCGGTCGCCGCCGAGTCCAGCTCGGTCTGGGAGGCGATTTTTCCTTCGAAAAGGGTCCGGGCCCGCTCCAGGTCCCGGCGGGCGGTTTCCAGGGAGCTTCCGGCGTCTTCCAGGGTCGCCTGCATCACCTCCAGGTCCGCCCGGGACTGCTCGTACTGGGCGGCGTATTCCTTGTCGTCCAGCACCGCCACGGTCTCTCCCCTGGCGACTCCGTCCCCCACGTCGGCGTTGACCCGCACCAGCCGCCCCGCCACCCTGGTGGACAGGACGAAGCGGGAGCGGGGCTGGAGGGAGCCGGAAAAAACCCCCAGTTCCCGCACCGGGGAGTTTTCCACCGGGGAAACCTCCACCGCCACCGGGGCCCCGTTTCTCATGGGAGCTCCGGCGCCGGGGGCTCCCGGAGAGGGTCGCCCCGCCGAGGGTCCGGCGGAGGCGCCCCGGGTCACTCTCCCATATATGACATAGGCGCCGGCAACCGCCAGGGAGGCGGCCAGGACCGCGCCCAGAATCCTTTTCTTTTTCATAGTCACACAGTTACATCCTTCCGGCCCGGGTGGGAAGAAATACCCCATGCGCCGGCGAACCCACGAATGCCCCCTCGCGCACCACGGGCCTCCCCCGGGAGATGACCGTTTTCACCCGGCCGAGAATTTCCTTTCCTTCATACAACGTATACGGGGCCCCGGAGTGCTGGTTGGCAACGCCGATTTTCCAGGCTTCCCGGGGGTCGAAGACGACGATGTCCGCGTCGGAGCCCGGCGCCAGGCGGCCCTTCCGGGGGTACAGTCCCAGGATCCGGGCGGTGTTCTGGGAGAACATCTCCACCAGCCGGTTGGGGCTTATCCTGCCCCGGTTCACCCCTTCCTGCCAGATGACGGGCAGCATGGTTTCCACCTGGGGGGACCCGTAGGGGGCCTGGAAGAAATCGTCCCCCGGTTTCTTGTCCTTGG
>JAKQWJ010000314.1 GCA_029562045.1 Spirochaetota bacterium
GGTCGCGGAAAAAGGAAAGGGACCAGAGGAGGAGCAGTCCCAGGACGATCTCTCCGGGAAGGAGAAGCGGGCTTTTCCGGAACAGTAAAACCCCCAGGATCATGAGCAGGGCCGTCAGCCCCGGGTAGAGGGCCGCCTGGGGCAAACCGTATTTCGTTATGGGTATTCTCATTTCGGGGAAATTGTATCAATAAGCGGCCCGGGGCGCAAGGTGCGCCCCGACGCAAGACGCGATGGGGTACAGGATGCTCTCAGGGCGCGGGACGAGCCCGGGCACCCTCGACATCGGGAGCCCATCCTTCCGGGAAGGGGCGCGCCCCCTCTCCGGAGGCGCGCCGCGCGGATTTCATACCGGAAGGGGTGCGGGTTTCGGGAAGTCCTTCAGGGACTTCAGGTTTTTCTCGATCTCCTCCACCGGGAGCTCGTAATCCGTGAGTTCCCCCTTCATGAACATGTCGTAACCCTTCAGATCGATGATCCCGTGACCCGAGAGGTTGAAGAGGATGACCTTCTCCTTACCCTCCTCCCGTGCCCGATTGGCCTCCCGGATGGCCGCCGCCACGGCGTGGCTCGTTTCCGGTGCCACGATGATCCCTTCGGTGCGGGCGAAGGCCAGGGCCGAGGTGAAACATTCCGTCTGTCCCACCGCCAGTGGCTCCATCAGCCCCAGCCGGGTGGCCTGGGACACCAGCGGAGCCATGCCGTGGTAGCGTAGCCCCCCGGCGTGGATGGGAGCGGGCACGAAGGTGTGGCCCAGGGTGTACATCGGAAGAAGGGGTGTCATGCCCGAGAAGTCCCCCAGATCGTACAGGAAGGGACCCTTGGTCAGGGTCGGACAGGAGGACGGCTCCACCGGAATGATCCGGATGTCCGCGCCCCCGATCTTGTCGTGCACGAAGGGGAAGGATATGCCGGCGAAATTGCTCCCGCCCCCGGCGCAGCCGATGACCACGTCGGGCTTGTCCACCCCCACCAGGGCCAGCTGCTTCTTCGTCTCCAGACCGATGATGGTCTGGTGCAGCATGACATGGTTCAGAACGCTCCCCAGGGAGTAGCGGGTGGACTTCGTCGGGTCCGATATCGCCGCCTCCACCGCTTCGCTGATGGCGATGCCCAGACTTCCCGGTGTATCCGGCGTTTTGGCCAGGACCTCCCGGCCCGCCCGGGTCCTCTCCGAGGGGCTGGCGATGCAGTCCGCACCCCAGACCTGCATCATCATCTTCCGGTAGGGTTTCTGATCGAAGCTGACCCGGACCATGAAAACCGTGACGTCCAGCCCCAACTGGGCCCCGGCGAAGGCCAGCGCGCAGCCCCACTGCCCCGCCCCGGTCTCGGTGGTCAGATGTTTGACCCCCGCCTGCTTGTTGTACCAGGCCTGGGCGACGGCGGTGTTCAGCTTGTGGCTTCCCCCGGGGGAAACGCTTTCGTTCTTGTAGTAGATCTTCGCCGGGGTGTTCAGGTATTTCTCCAGCGACAGGGCCCGGTGCAGCGGCGACGGCCTCCATTTGGCCAGGATCTCCAGCACCTCCCGGGGGATGTCGATCCAGCGCCGGGTGGACATCTCCTGCTCGATCAGCGCATCCGGGAAAATCGCCCGAAGCATATCCGGAGATACGGGCTTTCCGTCCGGGCCGAGGGGCGGCTGGGGCGGAACGGGAAGGTCGGCAGCCAGGTTGTACCATTGACGGGGCATGTCAGCTTCATTCAGACGAATCTGGGTCCTCATGACAACTCCTTTCGATGTTCGGATACCGGACCCTCATGTTCCGGCATGTTTCTACAGATAGAAACACATTACCGAAAAATGAAATTCCTGTCAAGGGGAAAAATAAAAAATCGTGTATAATCGCCCCATGCTCGTCCGCCTCGTCATCGCTCTGGCCGTCACCGGCATTGCCGCCGGCCGTTTCCCGATGCTCAGGATGAACCGGGCCACCATCGCCCTGGTGGGGGCCGTTCTGGTGACGGTCCTGGGGGGGCTGTCCCTGGAGGGGGCCTTCGCGGCTCTGGACCTGGGCACGCTGGCCCTGGTGTTTTCAATGATGGTGATCTCCATCAATCTGCGGCTCTCGGGTTTCTTCAGCCTGGTGGGGCTGGGGATCACCCGGGTGGCCCACACCCCGGGCCGCCTCCTGGGCCTGGTCATAGCCGCCTCCGGTGTCCTGTCCGCCCTTTTTCTGAACGACACCATCGTGCTGATGTTCACCCCCCTGGTGACGGCCGTGGCCCTGGATCTGGACCGGGACCCGGTTCCCTACCTGGTGGGCCAGGCGACGGCGGCCAACATCGGCTCGGCGGCCACCCTGATCGGCAACCCCCAGAACATGCTCATCGGGGCCGCCTCGGGGATCGACTTTTTCCGGTTTCTCGTGGTCCTCGCTCCGCCCTCCGCCGCGGGACTGCTGGCGGCCTGGGTGGTGGTCCGCCTGGTTTTCCGGAAGGAATTCGACGGCGCCCGTTTCGATCCCCCCGGCGAGGGCCGCCGGAGGGTCTACCGGCCCCTACTGGTCAAGAGCCTCCTGGCCACCGGGCTTCTTTTCGGGGGAATCGCCGCGGGGGCACCGCTGGTCCTGGCATCCCTCTGCGCCGCCGCCCTTCTCCTCGTCACCCGGCGGGTCAAGCCTCAGCGGGTCTTCGCGGAGCTGGACTGGTCCCTGCTGGTTCTTTTCGCCGGTCTCTTCGTCGTCACCGACGCCCTGCGGAACGATCCGGGTTTCCGGCGGTTTCTGGAAGGCTTCGCCGCGGCGGCGGGGAGGGACCCCGGGTTTTTCAGCCTTGTCTCCGCGGCCTTGAGCAATCTGGTCTCCAACGTTCCGGCGGTGATGCTCCTGCGCCCCGTGGCGGCTGTTATGCCCGACCCGGAGCGGGCCTGGATCACCCTGGCCATGGCCACCACCTATGCGGGAAACTTCACCCTCCTGGGCAGCATAGCCAACCTCATCGTCGCCGAGTCCGCGGCCCGCCACGGGGTCCGCCTGGGTTTCCGGGCCTACTTCACCGCCGGGGCGCCCATCACCATCATCACGATAATCATGGGTTCTTTATGGCTGGGGTGGGTGTATTGACGGGAAAGCGGCCGCTTTCCTCCGGGCGGCCGGCGCTGCGGCCATCTCCCGAAGGGCCCGGCCTGGCGAAGTTGAAAAAATATTTGACAAGCCGGAAAAGGGTCGCCTATCTTATAAAAGAACTGTCAACTCTTTTCGGGAGGGTTTTATGAAACGATCCAAAAAGATTCTCGTCATGATCCTTGTCATGACGGTCTTCGCATCGTTCCTCCACGCCGGAGGGGCGGCGGAGAAGCCGAAGCAGAAGCAGACCATTCAGGTCTGGCTGGGCTGGCCGGGGCTCCTGGAGGTCTTCAAAAAGGCGAAGGCGGACTTCGAAAAAGAGAACCCCAACGTGGAGCTGGAAATCACCGCCATGAATCTCCGGGATTTCGAACAGAAGCTGGCGGTCTCGCTGCCCGCCGGGACCGGGCCGGACATTTTCATCACCTCCGAGTACATCGTGCCGCTGTACATTTCCGCCGGCCTGGTGTCACCTCCGCCGGAGAAGGTGGCCCAGTTCATCGACAAGAACTTCGACGCCCTGGTGAAGAGCGTCAACCGATTCTCCGGCCCCGGGGACTCCAAGCCGCGGATCTACGGCGTTCCCCACATCGGTATCGCCCGGGTCCAGTACTTCAACAAGGACATGATGAAGGAGGCGGGTCTGGAGCCCAAGGCTCCGGAGACCTGGGACCAGCTCTTCGACGCGGCCCGGAAGATCGTCAAATACGACAAGGACGGCAACATCACCCGCAGCGGAATGAGCCTGCGGATCTTCGGCGGCGGGTCGGGGATCGGCGAGAAGTTCATGATCAAACTGGTCCAGGCCGGGGGATCCTTCCTGGGCAGGACCGCCGACGGGGGCTGGAAGGCGGCCTACAACTCCGAGGCCGGGGTGGACACCCTGTCCTATTACCTGGACGCCCTGTACACCTACAAGATCGACAGCTTCGAGGCGAAGAAGGACACCGACGCCTTCGTCAACGGCCTCACCGCCTTCTACGACCGGGAGCTCTTTCCGGTGCCCATCATCCACAAGACTTCGCCGAACCTCTCCTTCGGGACCGCCCCCATGCCGGGGAAGGTCCACCGGGGGACGGTCTACAGCACCGAGTCCTACTTCGTCCCCAAATCGGCGAAAAACAAGGACCTGGCCTGGGACGTGGTCCTGTTCTTCCAGAGGGAGCCCTACGTGAAGGCCTTCTTCAAGGATCAGGGATGGATTCCGCCCCGGACGGACATCGACTTCAGCGACATCTTTAAAATCTACCCCGAGTACCGGGCGGCCTTCGATTTTCCCGCCGGATACCGGCTGTGGCTCTACCCGCCCCTGGCCCAGGGGGACGAGATCATCACCAAGTTCGCCAACAAGATCGCCGAGGCCTTCAAGAACTCCGCCCTGGCGGGCAACCGGGCGGCCATCAGGGCCCTCCTGGACAAGCTGGCGGAGGAGACCAACGGCATCCTGAAGGAGGCGGGCATCCTGGGTCAGGGCCCCATCGTGGCCCCCGGCGACGTCATCGAAGCGCCGAAAGACATGGGTTACCAGTATAAATGAGGTTTCCTGACACCGGGGACGGGGAGGACCCGTCCCCGGTGGTCGCGGTTTTCACGACAATTCCCGGCGACGGTGCACCATGACGAAATCGAAATCGGCTCAGCTCAGGTTTGTGTATCTCTGGATGGGAATCATCCTGGCCTTTTACATCGTTCTGCGGTTCATCCCCATTTTCAACTCCTTCCGGCTCAGCTTTTTCAAATGGGACCTCATCAACCCCGTCAAGCCCTTCATCGGTCTGGACAACTACCGCAGACTCGCCGGGGACGAGGACTTCATCGTCGCCTTCAGGAATACCCTGATTTTTTCGGTCTTTCTCGTCTCCCTGTCCCTGGTCCTGTCTCTGGCCTTCGCCCTGACCCTCCAGAAAAAGTTCCGGGGGAAGGGCATCTTCGAAACCCTGTACTTCCTTCCCTATGTCATCGCGGTGGTCCCCGCGGCCCTGTCCTGGAAGTTCATCTACGACCCCACCAACGGGGCGCTGAACCACATCCTCGGGCTGGTGGGCGTCCCGAAACAGGCGTGGCTGATCAACGACAGACTGGCCCTGGGGTCCATCATCGCCATGAGCATCTGGCAGCGGGTGGGATACAACATGGTGATCTTCACCGTCGGCCTGGGGGAGATCCCCGCCGATTATTACGAGGCGGCCCGGGTGGACGGGGCCGGGGCCCTGCGGATTTTCCGGAAAATAACCCTGCCCCTCCTGACGCCGGTGACCCTCTACCTGCTGATCATGAACACCATCGAGGCTTTCAACATCTTCACCCCCGTCTATGTCATGACCACGGGGACCCAGTCCGCACCGGGGAGCGTCACCAAGGTGCTGGTCATGGAGATCTACCAGAACGCCTTCAGGTTCTTCAAAATGGGCTACGCCTCCGCCCAGTCGGTCTGTCTCTTCGCCATCGTGCTGGTGGTCTCGCTTCTGCAGTTTTCCACCTTCGGCCGGAGGGAGCGCTGAGATGAAAGCCGCGAGGACCTACGGAAGATACCTGCTCCTGTCCCTGGTGGCGGTGGTCATGTTCTTCCCGATCTACTGGATGGTCTCCGGCTCCCTGATGACCCGGAACGAGATCATCCTGATCCCGCCCCATATGTATCCCCACGCCCCCACTCTGGAGAATTTTTTCCTGCTGGTGGGGCACGCGGATTTCCTGCGCTATCTGCTGAACTCGGTGTACATCGTCAGCATTTCCACGGCGGTATCGGTCTTCACCAGCCTGATAGCGGGCTACATCTTCGCCAAATTCCGGTTCCTGGGAAAGAGGACGCTCTTCGTTCTGATCCTGGCCACCACCATGATCCCTTTTCAGACCTACATGGTGCCCTTCTATGTCCTTACCCAGAAGATGGGGCTTCTGGACACCTATCTGGGCATCATGATGCCCCTCTTCGTCACCTCCTTCGGCATCTTCTTCATCCGGCAGAACAGCTACGCCATCCCCGACGATTACATCGACGCGGCCCGGATCGACGGCGCCGGAGAGTGGCGGCTCTTTCTCCGGCTCATCGTGCCCATGCTGAAGGCTTCGACCTCGGCGCTGACCATTTTCCAGTTTCTCTTCGGGTGGAAGTTCTTCATCTGGCCCCTCATCGTCACCAGCTCGGCGAAGAAGTTCTCCCTGGAGATCGGGCTGCAGATCTTCGCCGCCCAGAACCCTCTGGACTACCAGCTGCAGATGGCCGGGGCGGTGTTCGGCATACTGCCCATCCTGCTGGCCTTTCTCTTTTTCCGGCGGCAGTTCATAAGCGGCATATCCCTGACGGGAATTAAATGACGGGAGGCTCTTCCATGAAACCGGCCATCCTGGGCGGCGCCCCGGCCGTCTCCTCCGAAAAGGAGGAACTTTTCCACTGGCCCATCGTGACCCAGGAGGACATCGACGCCGTCACCGAGGTTCTCCGGGCGGGGACCATGAGCGGCACGACCATCACCAAGGAATTCGAGCGGCGTTTCGCGGACTTCCTGGGGGTCCGTCATGCCCTGGGCTTCTGCAACGGCACGGCGAGCCTGCTGGCGGCCATGTGGGCCTGCGGGGTGGGGATGGGGGACGAGATCATCTGCCCCTCCATGACCTACTGGGCCTCCGCGGCCCCCGCCCTGACCCTGGGCGCCGCGGTGGTCTTCTGCGACATCCACAGGGAGACCCTCTGCATCGACCCCGACGATATCGAACACCGGATAAACGGGCGCACCCGGGCCATCGTGGTGGTCCACTACGCGGGGCGCCCCGCCCCCATGGACCGGGTCATGGAGATCGCCCGCCGACACGGGGTCCGGGTCATCGAGGACAACTCCCACGCCCACGGAGCCCTGTACCGGGGGGCCCGCACCGGCGCCGTCGGGGACATCGGGGCCATGAGCCTCATGGCGGGCAAGGGCTTTCCCGTCGGCGAGGGGGGGATCATCACCACCAACGACCGGACGCTGTACGAGAGGTGCGTGGCCTTCGCCCACTACGAGAGGACCGGCGCCCCGTCCCGGTTCAACCCCCCGGACGCCCAGATCACCGACCCGGAGCTGAAGACCTTCGCGGGCATCCCGCTGGGGGCCATGAAGGGCAGGATGAACCAGACCTGCTCCGCCATGGGCCTCACCCAGCTGAAAGCCTTTCCCCGGAGAATGCAGGACATCCAGGAGGGTATGAACCTCTTCTGGGAATTTCTGGACGGGGTCCCGGGTCTGCGCCCCCATCGGATCCCCCCGGACCAGGGCACCATGGGGGCCTGGTACTACCCCCAGGGCCTGTACCACGCCGAGGAGCTGGGCGGGACGACGGCGGAGGACTTTTCCCGGGCGGTGAACGCCGAGGGGGTCAGGTGGTGCTTCCCCGGGGGAAACTCCCCCCTGCACCTGCACCCCTATTTTTTCCAGTCCGATATTTTCCGCACCGGGAAGCCCACCGTCCAGGCCTTTCACCGGGACTTCCGGAGGCAGAACCCCGGGGAGCTGCCGGTGTCGGAAAGCATCCATGAAATCGCCCTGGCGGTGCCCTGGTTCAAACGGCCCGACAGGCCGGAGATCCGCAGATACGCCGAGGCCTTCACCAAGGTGGCGGAGCACTTCCACCGCCTCCCATAGGGCCGCCGGAAACCATGCGCCGCCCGCCCCGCCGCCCTGCCCCGCCCCGGAGCCTCACCCTTCCCGGCGGGGATTTCGAGCCCGCCTACCTGGCCCTCCACCGCTCGGGCGAACTCCGCCGGCGGGCCGCAGAGGCCCTGGATATGCTGTCCTCCTGCCGCCTCTGCCCCCGGGCCTGCGGAGTTGACCGCCTCCGGGAGGCGGCGGGGGTCTGCCGCACCGGCCGTCTGGCGGCGGTAAGCAGCTTCTTCGGTCATCGGGGGGAGGAGAGCTGCCTCAGCGGCCGGCGGGGCAGCGGCGCCTTCTTTTTTTCCCGCTGCAATCTGGGCTGCGTCTTCTGTCAGAACTGCCGGATCAGCCGGATGGGGGAAGGCGTCCCCTCTTCCGCCGGGCAGATGGCGGAGATGATGCTCCGGCTCCAGGAAGAGGGCTGCCACAATATCAATCTGGTCACCCCCAGCCATGTTGTCCCCCAGATCCTGGAGGCCCTGGCCCTGGCGGTGGAGGGAGGGCTCAGGCTCCCTCTGGTCTACAACACCTCGGCCTACGATTCCGCCGAAAGTCTCCGCCTGCTGGACGGAGTGGTGGACATCTATATGCCGGACGTCAAATTCCGGGATCCCGCCCTGGCGGAGAGATACCTCCGGGCCCGGGACTACCCCGAGGCGGCCCTTCGGTCCGTGGCGGAGATGCACCGGCAGGTGGGGGACCTTGAGACGGACCGGCAGGGCCTGGCCCGACGGGGCCTTCTGGTGCGCCACCTTCTGATGCCGGGCCTTCTGGAGGACACCAAAAAAATCCTGTCCTTTCTGGCAGGCCTGTCCCGGGACACCTGGATCAATATCCTGACCCAGTACCGCCCGGCCAATCAGGTCTCAGCGCTGACCTTTCCGGAGATTAACCGGCCGGTAAGCCGGGAGGAGTACTACGCCGCATTGGACCACTTCAAGTCCCTGGGGCTGCACCGGCTGGATTGAGGGCTGATGTCCTTACCGGACGGCCCCCTCTCCCGGCGCCACCGCCTGAGGGGTTCCGTCCGGCCATGGGAGCGGGACGGATCCTCCCGGAGAGACGCTTGTGACGCACCCGCCGGATCGGGGCCACAGATCCCGGCGCCGGCCCCACCTCCGGCCGCGTCGGATCCCTGCCGCCGGACCGGATCCCGGCCGGCGACTCTCCGACCCGGCG
>JAKQWJ010000322.1 GCA_029562045.1 Spirochaetota bacterium
TCCTCCCCCATCGACCCGAAGCCGGGCTGCCGCTTCGCCCCCCGCTGCCCCCATGTCCGGGAGGCCTGCCGCGCGGCGGACCCGCCGCTCCGGGAGATCGACCCCGGGAGGCACGTGGCCTGCATCCGGGCGGAGGAAATCTGACGGGGAAAAATCGACGGCCCCCCGGGGGCCGGGAGGAGAGAGGGAAATGCTGAAACAGGTCATCGAAATATACGATCTTCTGGACGACGCCCACGTCACCGGGGACGCGGTGGAGAAGCTCCTCCGGGTCCGGGGGCTGCGGCAGATCGAGGTGGCGAGGATCAGGGGCGAGCGGGGGACCACGGACTTCATCCGGATCGTGGTTCCCGGCCTGGAGGGAAAGAGGGGGGGCGGCAAGGCCCCCACCCTGGGCATCGTGGGACGCCTGGGAGGGATCGGCGCCCGGCCTGAGCGGATCGGCCTGGTTTCCGACGCCGACGGAGCGGTGGCGGCTCTTTCCTGCGCGCTGAAGCTGGCGGACATGGCGGCCCGGGACGACCGCCTCCCCGGGGATGTGGTCATCTCCACCCATATCTGTCCCGACGCCCCCACCCAGCCCCACGAGCCGGTCCCCTTCATGGGCTCCCCGGTGGACATGAAGACCATGAACGCCCAGGAGGTCTCCCCGGAGATGGACGCGGTTCTCTCCATCGACACCACCAAGGGGAACCGGGTCATCAACCATCGGGGCTTCGCCATCTCCCCCACCATCAAGGAGGGCTACATCCTGAAGGTCTCCGAGGACCTTCTGGACATCATGGAGTGGTCCACCGGCATGATGCCGCAGGTCTTCCCCGTCACCACCGGGGACATCACCCCCTACGGCAACGGGGTCTACCACATCAACAGCATCCTGCAGCCCGCCACCGCCACCGACGCCCCGGTGGTGGGGGTGGCCGTCACCGCGGTGCGGCCCGTTCCGGGCTGCGCCACCGGAGCGAGCCGGGAGACGGACATCGAGGAGGCCTCCCGCTTCTGTCTCGAGGTGGCCAAGGCCTTCGGCGCCGGGACCTGCCGCTTCCACGACCCGGAGCAGTTCGCGCTGCTGGTGAAGCTCTACGGGTCCATGAAGGCGCTGCAGACCTCGGGAAAGGCCTGAGGGGAGGCTTGGGAATGACGATCGGCGCCGTCACCATCGGCCAGTCTCCCCGGGTGGATGTGACTCCGGAGTTTCAGGCGGCCCTGGGGGTCCCGGCGGAGCTTCTGCAGTGCGGGGCCCTGGACGGTCTCTCGGCGGAGGAGGTGGAGGGCCTGGCGCCGGGGCCGGGGGATTATCTCCTGGTCACCCGGATGCGGGACGGCGGCGAGGTACGGGTGGCAGAGGCCCGGATCCACGAGAGGATGCGAGGCTGCGTGGAGACTCTGGAGGCGGCGGGAGTGGATCTCATCGTCCTGTTCTGCACCGGTGAGTTCCCGGAGCTGAGATCCCGGACCCCCATTCTGAGGCCGGACCTGCTGCTGAAGCGTCTTGTCCCGGGGATCATGGAAAGAGGCAGGCTCGGGGTGGTCCTCCCGTCGGCGGACCAGAAAGAGAGCCAGAGGAAGAAATGGGCCTCCACCGGTCTGGACCTGGAACTGGAGGCCGCGTCCCCCTACACGGGGACGGAGACGGATTTCCGCGCCGCCGCCCGGAGGCTGGCCTCCCGGGGGGCGGACCTCATCGTGCTGGACTGCATCGGCTTCACCGAAAGGATGAAGCGCGTTTTCCGGGAGGAGAGCGGGAAGCCGGTCATCCTGCCCCGAACCCTGCTGGGCCGGGTGGCGGGGGAACTGGCGGGGTGCGTCGGATGAGCGGCCTGAGAAAAGGGGCGGGGATCGTCCTGGCGGACTGCCTGGGGGCGCAGCCGGGAGAAACCCTCCTGGTGGTCACCGACCCGTCCCGCCGGCGGATCGGCGAGGCCGTTTACCGGAGGGGCCTGGAACTGGGGCTCCTGAGCCACCTTCTGGTTATGCCCGAGACCGAGATATCCGGGGCCGAGCCCCCGGCGCTGGTGGCGGAGGCCATGAAGAACGCCTCCATCGTGGTCTGCCCCACCCGGTTTTCCCTTACCCACACCGCCGCCCGCCGGGAGGCCTCCGAGCGGGGCGCCCGGGTGGCCACCATGCCGGGCATCACCGAGGAGATGTTCGGGGCCGGGGCCATCACCGCGGACTACCGGGAGGTGGCGGCCCTGAGCGACCGGGTGACGGAGATCCTGAGCCGGGGAGAGCGGGCCC
>JAKQWJ010000205.1 GCA_029562045.1 Spirochaetota bacterium
CTGCTGCTGGACGAGCCCTCCCTGGGCCTGGCC
This sequence comes from Spirochaetota bacterium, assembly GCA_029562045.1. Lineage (GTDB taxonomy): Bacteria > Spirochaetota > Spirochaetia > DTKZ01 > DTKZ01 > JAKQWJ01. The sequence goes on from JAKQWJ010000205.1 coordinate 34, forward strand.
CCCCTTCTGGTGGAGCAGGTGTTCCGGGCCGTCCGGAGCATCGCCGCCTCGGGGACCACCATCCTTCTGGTGGAGCAGAACGCCCTGGAGGCCCTGGGAATCGCCCACCGCGCCTATGTGCTGGAGGTGGGAAGGATCGTCCTCCACGGCCCGGGCCGGGACCTTCTGGACGACCCGGCGGTGCGGGCCGCATACCTGGGCGTCGGCCGGCGCGCGGAACGGCTTCTGGAACGCTGAAAAAACCAAGGAGGTCGCCATGATCACCGACAGACTCCCCCGGATACCCCTGGGGTTCTTCCCCACCCCCCTGGAGGAGCTTCCCCACCTCTCCCGGGTCCTGGGCGGTCCCCGGATCTTCATGAAACGGGACGACCAGACGGGCCTGGCGGGGGGCGGGAACAAGACCCGCAAACTGGAGTTCAGCGCCGCCGAGGCCCTCCGTCGGGGGAGCGACACCCTGGTGACCCTGGGAGGCCTGCAGTCCAACCACTGCCGGCAGACCGCCGCGGCGGCGGCCCGATTGGGCCTGCGCTGCGTCCTGGTCCTGCGGGGCCGCCCGCCGGAGTCCTGGAACGGGAATCTTCTGCTGGACCGCCTCCTGGGGGCGGAGATCGTCTTCTCCGGTTCCCGGACCCGGGAGGAGGCGGCGGAGGAGGCCCTGGAACGGGAGAAGTCCGCGGGCCGGAGGCCCTTCTTCATCCCCCTGGGCGCGTCGGACGAGTACGGCTCCGTGGGTTTCGCCGCGGCGATGGAGGAGCTGGCCGCCCAGCTCTCCGCCTCCGGGCTCGCCCCGGACCGGGTGATCTTCGCCTCCAGCTCCTTCGGGACCCAGGCGGGGATGGTGGCGGGGGCAAAGGCCCTGGGGTTCACGCCCCGGCTGGAAGCCATTGCCATCGACAGCCCGGGGGACGAACTGCGGGAGGCCGTGGCGGAGCTGGCGTCCCGGGTGGCCGCGCGCCTGGGGCTGGATCAGGGCTTTTCCCCCCGGGACATCCTCTGCCACGACGGTTATCTGGGGGGCGGCTACGGGATCATGGGAGAGCCCGAAAGGGAGGCCATCGAACTTGCCGCCTCCACCGAGGGTATCCTGCTGGACCCGGTCTACACCGGCCGCGCCATGGCGGGCCTCATCGACCTCATCGGAAGGGGCGAGATCCGGAAGGACGAGACCATCCTCTTCTGGCACACCGGAGGCTCCGCGGCCCTTTTCGCCTACGCGGAAGAACTCATGGGAGAAAAAGCATGAAACCCGTCCCTTTCGTGAAGATGTCCGGTCTGGGCAACGATTTCGTCATCGTGGACAACCGCGGGGGGATCCTGAACGAGTACGGCGTCCTCCGGTTCGCCGAAAAGATCCTGAAGCACCGCCTGTCCGTGGGGGGCGACGAGCTGATGCTCATCGAGGAGCCCAGCGCCGGGGGGGACTACACCATGCGGACCATCAACCCCGACGGGACGGAGGTGAAGATGTGCGGCAACGCCTCCCGCTGCGTCGCCCGCTACGCCTTCGTCAGCGGCATCGCCGGAAAACGTCAGAGCATCGACACCCTGGGGGGCCGGGTGGAGGCCCTGGTGGAGGGGGACACCGTCCAGGTGGGGCTGGAGGCGACCGCCGGCCCGGAAACGGGCTTCCCGCTTGAGGCGGAGGGGGAAAGGCACACCGGCCACTCCATCGAGATTTCGGGAACCCCCCATCTGGTGATTTTCATGGAAGGGGCCTTCCGGGCCCCGGGGGATCTCATCCACCGGCTGGGCCGGGCCCTGCGCCATCACCCCCGCTTTCCCGACGGGACCAATGTCAACTTCATCGAAGTCCCGGCCCGGGACCTGATCCTCCAGCGCACCTACGAACGGGGGGTGGAGGGGGAAACCATGGCCTGCGGCACCGGGGCCACCGCGTCCGCCCTGCTCTGCGGCCTTCTGGGGCTGGCGGATTCCCCCGTGACGGTGCGCGTCCCCGGGGGAGATCTGAGGGTCTCCTTCCGGCGGGAGGGCTCCTCCTTCAGCGGCGTCTACCTGGGGGGAGGCGCCCGGTTCGTCGCCCAGGGCTCCATTCACCCCGAGGCCTGGGAGTACTGAAGGCCCCGGGCGGTGCCCGACCCGGGCACCCAAGCTCCACCCAAGCTCCACCCAAGCTTCACCCAAGCTTCACCCAAGCTCCACCCGGCCTCCTTCCGGGCTCGCCTTGACAGCCCGGGAGGGGAAATCTACAATCCCTGATCGTGGACACGACTCGGGCGGCCTTTGATCTCCTGGGCAGGCCCCTGCGGGATCTGCGGATCTCCGTCATCGACAGCTGCAATCTCTTCTGTTCCTACTGCCGGCCCCGGGACTCCTCACCGGGGGCCCATCCCCCGCTGAGGCCGGAGGAACTCTGCGGCTTCGGGGAAATCCTGTCCCTGGTCCGGGCGCTGCGGCCCCTGGGGCTCAAAAAAATCAAGATCACCGGGGGGGAGCCGCTGCTGCGGCCGGGCCTGCCGGACCTGGTGCGCCTTCTGAAAGCCCCGATGCCGGACCTGGAGGTGGATCTCACCACCAACGGCTCCCTGCTGGAGCCCCTCCTGGGCCCGCTGAAGGAGGCGGGGCTGGACCGGATCAACATTTCCCTGGACAGCCTGGACCCGGACAACTTCGCCCGGATCAGCGGCGGCGGGCGCAGCCTGGAGGCGGTGCTCCGGGCCATTGAGGCGGCCCCGGATCGGGGGTTCTCCCCGGTCAAGATCAACATGGTGGTCATCCGGGGGGAGAACGACCACGAGGTGGAGGCCATGGCCGCCCGTTTCCGCCGGCCCGGCTTCATCCTGCGCTTCATCGAGTTCATGGATGCCGGGACGGTGAACCGCTGGTCCCTGTCCCGGGTGGTCCCGTCGGACGAGATCCTGGACCTTCTGCGCCGCCGCGGCGGCCTCAGTCCCCTGGAGCCGAACCACCCCGGGGAGACCGCCCGGCGCTGGGCCTGGGAGGACGACGGCGGGGAGATCGGCTTCATCTCCTCGGTGACCCGCCCCTTCTGCGGCCACTGCTCCCGGCTGCGCCTGGGGCCCGACGGCGGGCTCTACACCTGCCTCTTCGCCGACCGGGGCCGGAACATCCGCGGCCTGCTGCGGGAGGGGGCCGTTCCCGAAATAACCCGACGGGTGGCGGAGATCTGGCGGGGGCGCTCCGACCGGTATTCGGAACTTCGGGCCGGCCTTGCCGGGGAAACCGTCGACGGAAAGACCGGGACCGCGGGGGCCGCCGGGAAACCCGGGCAGGCCGCTTCGCCGGCGGGCCGCAAACAGGAAATGTATTACCTGGGGGGATAGATGTTTTCCCATCTGGATAAAAAGAATCAGCCCGCCATGGTGGATGTGTCCGCCAAAAAGGAGACCATCCGCACCGCCCTGGCGGAGGGGGAGGTCTACCTCCCCCCGCCCATCATCGCCGAGATGCGCCGGGGCGAGGACCTGGAAGGCCCCAAGGGGCCCATCTTCCAGACCGCCATCGTGGCGGGGACCATGGCGGCCAAGAGGACGGGCGAACTCATCCCCCTCTGCCACCCCTTGCCGGTGGAAGGCTGCGAAATCACCGCCCGGATCGTTTCGGACAGCCTGGTCCGTCTCCGGTGCCAGGTTAAAACCTCCCACAAAACGGGGGTGGAGATGGAGGCCCTGACGG
>JAKQWJ010000336.1 GCA_029562045.1 Spirochaetota bacterium
GGGTCTGAAAACCGAAGGCCGGGGGAGTCTCCTTCCGGGGGGAGGACTGCCGCCGGAAAGGGAGGTCGTCTTTTCCTTCAGAAAGCCCCTGGCTGTGGAGGAGGACGGCATGGCCCTGCACCTGCTGGGGCGCGGCCCCGCGGGGGGGCGGATCCTGTCCGCCCATGGCGTGGGAAGGCGGAGGTCCGGCGACCCGGTGGTGTCGGCCCCCCTGCCGGGTCTCCCCGGAGCGGGTAAGCCCGACGGGACCCTGGAGTTTTTTCTGCTCCTTCCCCGGGGGGTCTACGGCGGCTTCGCCCTTCGCCGGGCTCCGGCGGGGGAGAAGACTCCTTCCGGTGACGGAGGAGGGGGGCCCTTCCAGGTGCTGGAGGCGGGAATACGGGGGCATCGCCGGGAGGCCGGTGTCTCCCCCCGGGGATTCTGGCCGCCTCGGACCTGAACCTGGAGATCCGCCGGGACTCCTGCGTCTTCCGGACGGCCCCCGCGGGGGCCGGCGGGGGGAACGCCCTGGCGGTGACGCTTTGGCCCCCCGCGGGGGCCGGGCCGGAACTCCTGCTCTCCGGCGGGGGAGGGAGCTTCCGGGCCCGCATCACGCCGCGCCCCGTTCCGGAGACCTTCTATTTCCATCCTCCCTTTCTGGGGTTTCCGCCGGAGACCATCGAAGTCCGGGGCCTCCCCGCCGAGGCGGGACTTCTTCTGCGCTCCCTCCCCCGGCGGGATTGGGAAAAAGGCGCCCCCTCCTTCGATCCCATCCCCACGGACCTCCGCCTGCTGGCGGAGGGGCTTCCGGTCTGGAGGAGGCCCGATTTCGAGGTTTTCAGCTGGAACCTGTTTCCCGAGATTCTTCTCTTCGATACCCGGGACTATGGGGTCCAGAACCGTCTCTTTCATCGGCTGGCCTTTTTCACCGAGAAGAAGGGCTTCCGGGGGAGCCTCCAGCCCGACGGGGTCATTCAGGACCGGCACGGCTGGAACGCCCACAACTACAGCGCCGAAGGACTCGCCGCCTTCTTCGAGGCCGCCCGACGGGCTTCCTTCCCGCTGAACGAAATGGAGGTCTGGCTGGGGGAATACCTTCTGTCCCGGGGGGTCCTGAAAAAGAACGCAGACGCCTTCGCGCCGGGGCGGGGCGGGGTCCTCGGCGTCTCCCGGGAGTCGTCCCCGGCCCACCGGAGGCTCCTCCTGACCCACGAAATCTTCCACGGGATCTACTATGAACTCCCCGGGTACCGGCGGCTGGTGGAGAATACCTGGGACCGGCTGCCGCCGGAGCAGAAGGAGTTCTGGAAGCTTTTTCTTTCCTGGATGCAGTACGACGTCACCGACCCGGGGCTTCTGGTCAACGAGTTCCAGGCCTATCTGCTGCAGCAGCCTCCCGGGGCGGCGGACGAGTATTTCAGGAAGACCGTCACCTCCCGGATCCTGGCCCGCTACCCCGAGCGGGGGGAATGGTTCGAGGAACTTTTCCGCCGTCATCCCCGGATGTTCGCCGCCCCGGCGGGGATCCTGTCGGCCCATCTGGAGGCGGCCCTGGGGGTCCGGGGAGGGGAGGTGTTTTCCCTTCATCCGTGAATGAGATGTTTACTCCGCCCCGGTTTTGTATTAACTTTACCGAAAGTATTCAGGAAACAACATATACGAAAATGAAGGGGGACAGAGCATGCGGGGATCCATTCATAAATACGCCAAAGTGGGACTCATCCATTTCATGGCCTATCCTTCCACCGGGTCCGGAGAGGGGCCCATTCTGGAGACTCTGCGCAAGATCGCGCTGGACGAGTACTTCGATGCGGTGGAAATCACCTGGATCAAGGATCCGGCGACCCGAAGGGCGGCGAAGAAAATCCTGGAAACCGCCCACATGGAGGTGGCCTACGGCGGGCAGCCCCGGCTTCTGACCCAGAAACTCAACATCAACGATCTGAACGAAGAGGGCCGGCGGAAGGCCCTGGCCACTCTCATCGAAGGGATCGACGAGGCCTGCGAGATGGGGGCCTCGGGCTTCGCCTTTCTCAGCGGCAAGTACGAGGAGAGCCGGAAGGAGGAGGCCTACCAGGCCCTGCTGAAATCAACCCGGGAAATCTGCGCCTACGCGAAGTCCAAGGGGAATATCATGGTGGCCCACGAGGTCTTCGACTACGACATAGAGAAGTCCAGCCTCATCGGCCCGGCGGCCCTGGCCAGGAGATACGCCCAGGACATCTGCAAGGAGTTCGACAATTTCGGCCTGATGGTGGACCTGAGCCATCTGCCGCTGATCCGGGAGACCGCCAGGGAGGCCATCCTGCCGGTAAAGGATTATCTCGTCCACGCCCATCTGGGCAACTGCGTCGTCAAGGACAAGGGCAATCCCGCTTACGGGGACCAGCATCCCCGGTTCGGTTTCCCCGGGGGAGAGAACGACGTGGACGAGGTGGTGGAGTACCTGCAGGTTCTGCTGGACATCGGTTTTCTGAACGAGAAAAAACGGCCCTTCCTCAGTTTCGAGGTCAAGCCCGTGGGGGACGAGGACCCGGATCTGGTGGTGGCCAACGCGAAGCGGGTTCTGAACCGCGCCTGGGCCCGGCTGTAAAATAAAAAGGGCCGGATCGGAAAGAAGTCTTTCCCTCCGGCCCGTTCCTCCCGGGGCGTCCCCGCCCCGGCGGCCGGAACGTCGTCTTCCCGGAAGTCCGCCTAATCGCTATCGGCGCCGGAGAACAGGTCCCGGATTTCCTTCCCGTAGATGTCGTTTATCACGTGGCGTTTGTAATCCTGTTTCCCCGAGAGTTCCCGGCCGAGTTCGAAGGTCCGGGGCAGGAGGGTGAAGCGCCAGATCGTCTCGAAGCCGCGGAAACCGGTTTTCCGGTTCACCCTTTCGGCGATCTCCGCGCCGATGAGTTCCCTGATCTGGGGGATGCCCGTCAGGGTCTCCCTGTCCTGCCAGGGGAGGGAGTTCTCCCTTCCGTAGGCTTCCAGGCGTTCGAAATCCGGCACGATCAGGGCGGCCAGGTGCTTCTGGTCCTGCCCCAGAACGACCGCGTGTTCGATGTACTCCGATTCCCGGATCCGGGCCTCGATGGGGACGGGTTCGACGTTTTCCCCCCCCAGAAGGACGATGGTGTCCTTGGCCCGCCCCGTGATCTTCACCTCCCCCGTCCAGGTTTTCATTCCCAGATCTCCGGTGTCCAGCCGTCCCCGGGAATCGATGATCCCCGCGGTTTCCTCCGGTCTCTTGTAATAGCCCTGCATGACCTGCTTGCCCCGGGCCAGGATCAGGCCCTTTTCCCCCGGGGGCAGTTCTTCCCGGGTTTCGGGATGGACGATGAAAAGTTCGGTGTCCGGGTAGGCGGGGCCGATGGTGCCCGGAACCGGGCGCTTCTGGAGTCGGACCCCCAGGATGGGGGATGTTTCGGTGAGTCCGTAGCCTTCCAGCACCAGAATTCCCACGGCGGAGAAGAACCGGTCCACCGATTCGGGCAGGGCGCCGCCGCCGGATATTCCCGCCGTGAACCGGCCCCCCAGCATGGCCCGGATCTTGCCGAACACCAGCGCGTCCCCCAGAGCCTTCAGCGGCGTCAGCAGCAGAAACGGAAAAAGAGAGACCAGGATGTCCGCGGCCCGGCGGCGCCGGGTGAACTGCGGCGTCAGACCCAGAAGGAGACAGCGGAAATGGAACCAGGCGCCTCCCACGGAAACGAAGAAGGCGAACAGGGCCTTCTTCGCCGGGCCCCCGGCGCTGACTCCCCGGTAGATCCCGGCGCGCAGGGATTCCCAGATCCGGGGGACGGAGGCCATCCAGGTGGGCCGGATCTTCCGGAAGTCGGCAAGCATGATCTTGCCGACGGGTTTGGAATAGGCCAGGGCGGAGGCGGTGCCCAGGGCGATGTACTGCATGATCCTCTCGAAGGAATGCCATACCGGCAGCACGCAGAGCCAGATGTCTCCGGGGCCGGGGGAGATGACCTTCGGGGCGCCCCGGACTTGATGAAGGAAATTGAGGTGGGAAATCACCACCCCCTTGGGCTCCCCGGTGGTGCCGGAGGTGAAGATTATGGTGGCCGGATCGCTTTCGGCGCCCGCCCGGATTTCCCCGATCACCAGATCCTTCTCCTCCGGGGGCAGGGCTTCTCCGGTCTCCATGATGTCCCGGTACGAGAGGACCCGCATTCCCGCCAGGCCCGTGGCGTGGGGGCTCAGGTCGAAGTCCGCGTCGAAGAGCACGAGGGTCTCCAGCCGGGGCAGCCCCGCCTTTTCGGACAGAACCTTCCTGAGCTGGGCCTCGTTTTCGAGAAAGGCGGTGCGGCAGTCGGCGAAGGAGAGGATGTAGCGCAGTTCCCCCGCCATGGAATCGCAGCCCCGGGGGACATCCACCGCCCCCAGGGAGAGAATCGCCAGATCCGTCACCAGCCATTCCTGGCGGTTGTCGGACACCAGCCCCACATGGTCGCCCCGTTTTATTCCCAGGCTCCTCAACCCGGCGGCGAAGGTCAGAACCTCCTGATAGAGGCGGGAGAAGGTGGTGGGGAGAAACTCCCCGCGGGAATCCTTGCTGTACTGGGCCGGGAGCCCGGGGTGGTCCCGGGCGATTCTTTGCAATAGCTGGGGAATGGTCTGTGTCATGGGTCCATTCTATCGGGAAACGGCGAGAAGGGATACCTCGGAGCCGTCGGGGCCGAAAATCCGTCGGGGATTCAGAGGGTCCGACACCCGGCGGCCCTCGGCGTAAAAGGCGTAGGCGTAGTTCCCCGGAAGAAGGCGCAGGCTCAGCGTGTAGAGACCCCGGTCGGCCTCCCGCATCGGGTGCATGTAGGGGTCCCAGGAGTTGAAGCTTCCCACCAGATGGACGTCACTGTCCGGCGGGCCCTGAAAGGTGAACTCCACCATCCCCGCGTCTTTCCGGATCACCGGACTGTGCACCCGCCTCGGGGCCGTCCGGGGGGGAAGGTCGAACCGTGACATGGAGATCCCCGTGGGGTCCCGGTGCATCAGGGGGTTCGACGGGTCCGTCGTCCACAGGCCGTCCACCACCAGGCGGTAGTCCAGACGGCTCCGCCCTTCCGGCGGGGGGTACAGGAAAAAAAACACGTTCCGGTCGTTCCGCTGAAAAACGTGGATCTCCCGGAAATTCTCGTGAGCGAAGGCGATGCCCACATAGCGGGTGGGGTGGAGGGGCTTGTAGGAAAAAAAGACCTCGTCATTGAACAGATGCGGGGCGGACGCTTCCCTGGTTTCGACGATTTTTACGTGCAGCTCCAGCGTTTCCGAAGCCGGGACCGAGAGTGCGGCCAGCGTGAGAAGGCATAGCGCCAGGCAGTTGCTCTTTTTCATATTCCTGCTATAGTGATTTTCGGTCGGTACATATTTTTCTTTAAAAACCGACAATTTTACTATGCCGCGGCTGGAAGATATTCGACAATTCCTATCCACACTGGCGTCTCTGGGGAACGAACCGGAGGTCTTGGCCGCCCGGGGCGAAAACTACGAAGCGGCGCCGCTGCCCGACCAGGAACTGTCGGAGGATATAAAAAGCCTCTTCGACGATCCGGGCCTGGACCAGGGGGCGCCGGACGACTCCCTCTTCGGCGAAGACGAAACCCCGGACGGGGCTCCCGGAGAGCCTCCGGACGACGGCCTCGGACCTGAGGCGGAGTTCTCCGGTATGTCCTCCCTCTTCGGCGACGGAGAGCCGGGGGAAACGCCCGGGGAGGAGGAAGAGCCGGAGAAGCCGGAGGATTTCGATCTCGGGGATCTGGACTTTACCGACCAGGCTCCTTCCGATTCGACCTCTCCCCCGGAGGACGAGGCGGAGGAGGATGGGGCGCCGCCCAGGGAACTCTTCGACTTCCCCGATTTTCCCGACGATTCCGCCCTGGAGGAGCCCCGGGACATCGGCCCCTCCGACTTCGATCTTCCCGCCGACGGGCGCGACTGGGGAGAGGATCACCCGGAGGGTATCCCGGAGGAGAGCGACGAAGGGCCGCCGCCCGAGGAATCGCCCGGGGAGTCCCGGGAGCCGTCCGACGCCGGGTTCGGATTCGATTTTCCTGCCCATCATGAAGACGCCCTGGAGTTCTCCGACGAGGACGGTTGGAGCGCCGGAGAGCCGGCAGCGGAAAGCGGGGCCGCGCCCCTCCGCCCCGACGCGGGCGCCGGGGAGCCTTCTCCGGGGGACGAGGGGCATGAGGAGTTCAGCCTGGGGGACTTCGGCAAGGAGTTCGGGATCTCCGACGAGGACATGGCTGTCGGGGAGGAGGACTGGGGACCGGCCATCAACATCCCCGAAGGCGCGCCGGCGTATATCGAGTCCGCCCGGGGAGAGAGCGGCGTTTTTTCCCTCACCGAAGACGAGTTCGTCCGGCTCAAAGCCAATCTGTCGCTGCTCCCGCTGAATGTCAAGATTGCGGTCCAGGAGATCGTCGCCGAAGACAAGGGCGAGGAGGCGGCCCGGATCCAGCTCATCCGGGCCCTGGTGCAGGGAAAGACTCCCAGGGCCGTGGCCGCGCTGGCGGGAAGCATCCTGGGGAAGACCCTGCAGATTCCCCGAAGCTACGAAAAAAGGACCGGTCTCGACTACGAGGCGGAGAAGGAATCCTTCGCCTACATTTTTCGGGAAAACATTCTGCCGGTCCTGCGGGTGGCGGCCCTGGCGTCCGCGGCCTTCGCGGTGACGACTTTTCTGGGCTACCAGTACGCCTACAAACCGATAAGAGCGAACCGCCTGTTCAAGGAGGGGGTCCGGAGCATCGAAAAGGATGATTACCGGGGAGGAAACCGGCTTTTCTCTCAGGCCTACACCCTGTGGCGCGACAAGAAATGGTATTTCACCTATGCGGAGGCCTTCGCAAAGAAGCGCCAGTACCGGTTGACCCGGGACAAGTACGAGGAGCTTCTGGCGGAATACGACGATTACATCCATGCGAAGACCCAGATCAGGACGGAGAGAAAGAAGGACAGATATTTCGTCGACGGCTCGGTGGCCTACGCCGCCTTCGAATCCAAAACCATGGAGGATTTCGAAAAGGCCCGGAGCGTTTTGAAAAGACTTCTGGACTCGGACATGTACAACTACAAGGGGCTGCTGGAATCCGGAGACAACTATACCCGATGGGCGGAATCCGACCCGGCGCGGTTCGCCGGGCGATACGAGGATGCCCGCAAATCCTACAATGTCCTCCGGGACGCGCACGGCGAGAAGGACGAGATCCTGTTCCGGCTGGTGGAAATCGCCGTCCGGACCGACGATCGGGACCAGGCCCTCTGGTTCAGCGATTATTTCCGGAACAGAAAGAGGGCGAAGATCGATCCCTACCGGTACGCCGAACTGGGAGGCTACCTGATCGACAAGGGCATGACCGGGGACGCGGCGGAGATCCTCTTTCGCGCCATGGACACGGACAGGAATGTCCCGGAGGCGCACTATCACCTGGCCCGCTACTTCGCCAAAAAAGAGGAGCCCCGGGACGAGAGGCGGGCCCTGGACAACGCGGATCACCTTTTCTCCTCCTCCGGCCCGCTGAACCGCCTCCGGCTGTGGCGGTGGGTGGACACGTCGGGCCGCAGCGGGGAACTGTACTACGCCCAGGGGGAGTACATCGCCGCGGAGAAGGCCCTCCGGGACGGAATCGGCCGCTACGAGGACGGGCTCCGAAAGACCCTGCTGAAAAAGGACCCTGTCCTGGGGCGTCTGTACGAGAAGCTGGGAGATATCTTCTACTACAAAAGCGGCGATCCCGAGGAGGCCCTGTCCCAATACCGTAAAGCGGAGGGTTCCCTGGTGCGGAACCCCGACCTGTTCTACAAGAAAGGCTTCATCCTCTACAACAAGGCGGAACCGGCGGAGGCCCTGAGGGAGTTCGTCAAGTCCGAGGAGGACTACCCCTCCAACCGGAACCTCCTGTACGCCCTGGGGAACGCCAACTATCAGCGGCACAACTACTCCGCCGCGGAGGGCTATTACTCCTTCCTGTCCGACAGGCTTGAAGCGGACCGTCGTCGTGTGGAGGACCTTCTTCCGGACCGGAGGTCCTCCGACCGGGCGCTGACGCTGAACAGGATAAAGGTCTACAACAATCTGGGCGTGGTCCTTTTCAAGCTGGGTGAAAGATCCGGGAACAAAGACCGCTCCTCCCGAGCCATGGTGTACTGGACCATGGCGCAGGAACTTTCGGAGAACCTTTTTCGGGATCCCGAGACCCTGGCCCGGAGAGACGTGACGAATCTTCCGTATATCAACATGCGGCAGATTCTGAACCCTCTGCCGAATTTCGACCTGCAGATCTACCAGGCTCTGCCTCGGGACCTGAGGGAACTCTTCTTTTAGAAAGCCCCGGGTCTGCCGAAAATTATGGCGATGGATCTTTTGTCTGTTTGGGAACCGGCGGAGATAGCCGTGGGGAGCTGCGCCTCATGGCGGCTGGGGAGCCTGTCGGTCTGGGTGGAGCATTACGAAAGGGAATGGCATCTTCTGCCGGTGTATCACCGGGAGGCGGAGGAGCCCGTGGGGTTTTCGCTCCGGGACAAGACGGAAAAACCGTTTTCCACGGAATGGAAGCATTATCTTCTGCGGGAGGGGAACCTGGCGGCCCCCGCCCCGGTGATGCCTGACCGGGCGGTCATCCTCCGGCCGGACCGGGTGCTGGTCATTCCGCCGGACGAGAAGGCCCAGTTCTTCGTTTCCCTGCCCGCGGCCTTTCGTCTGAGTGTGGGCGTTTCCGCCGTCGGACGAATGAAGCTTCTCTGCGAGTATCCCATCGTGCCGATGCCCGGCGCATGGTTCGGGGATCCGGTTTCCGGGGAGCTTTGCTATTTCAGTGAAGCGCGCTTTTTCCCCGTCCCTTCGCAGATCCCCCGGTCTCCCCTCCATGCCGTCTGCCCCCTTCTGATTTCCAACGAGTCGGACAAGGAGCTGCAGTTCGACCGGATCTGCCTGCACACCGAGTTTCTCGGTGTCTACCGGAGCCTGGAGCGGTTCTGGACCAACGAGGTGAACGTTCTTTTCCGGGGGCCGGAGCATGTGACCCAGATCCTGCCGTCAAAAAGCCCTCCCCAGTTCGAAGGGGCGGCGAGACTGGTTTCGCGGCCCCGACAGGCCGTGGAAAACTGGTATTTCAAGAGGACCTTCGATCTTCTGAAATATTTCACCGGGTTTTAGGAGGTCCGGCATGGAGAAGTTTTTTCAGTGGATCGGAGCGAACCCCTCCTCGGCGGTGGGGAAGGGCCTCGTCGTGGCCGGCACCATCCTGGGGGGCGTTCTGGCCATCCGGATCGTTCTCGGGCTGGTGTCCAAGACTTTTCTCCGGCGGGCTTCGGATCACAACCGTCTTCTGGGGCGGAACATCATCATCTACAGCGGAACCGCCATCCTGTTCATGACTGTCCTGGGAGAACTGGGGGTGGATCTCCGCACCATCCTGGGGGCGGCGGGGATCGTCGGTATCGCCATCGGCTTCGCGTCCCAGACCAGCGTGTCCAACGTCATCAGCGGGCTGTTTCTGCTGTCGGAAAAGCCCTTCGCCGTGGGGGATGTCATCCGGGTGGGAGACAAGACGGGGACGATTCTGTCCATCGATCTCATGTCCATCAAGATCCGCACCTTCGACAATCTCTTCATCCGGCTGCCTAACGAAAAGGTCCTGAACACCGAGGTGGTGAACATCACCCGGTTCCCGATCCGGCGGATGGACCTCATCGTCCGGGTGGCCTACAAGGAAGACATCGGTCGGGTCCGGACTCTGCTGGCGGAGGTGGCCCGGTCGGATGCCCATGCCCTCCGGGAGCCGGAGCCCCTGGTGCTGTTCCAGAATTTCACCGACCTGGGGATGGAATTTCTTCTGGGGGTCTGGTTCCTGAAAACGGATTTCGCGGTTCTGAAAAACTCCCTGGCCCAGGCGATCAAGGAGCGGTTCGACGCGGAGGGGGTGGAACTCCCGGTCCCCCACCGGGCCCTGTACGCGGGGGCGGGGACCGCCCCCCTGCCGATCAGGATCGTCGGCGGGGAGGATCGCTGACCCCGGACGGGCCGCCTCGACCGGTTTCAGGACCGTCGCAGGCCGACGGGCTGCGGGAGCGGTCAGGCAGGGAGCGGGTTCCGGTGCGTCCCCCGGGGCGGGCAACCCGCCGGCCCGCCCCAAGAACCGCCCGACCGTCCCCGACGGAAGGGCCCGCCTGCGCCCCGGCGGCGGGGTTCAGTTCGGGACGCCGACCATCCAGCCGTATTTGTCGGGGATGGCCCCGTACTGGATGCCCTTTATGGACTTCAGAAGCGATACGGTAAGGTCTCCCGGCTTGCCGCTTCCGAAGACCCGGGTCTTTCCCTGGTGGGTCAGGGATTCCAGAAAGGAAACCCCTGCGGCGGTGCCGGAAACGAAGGCCTCGATCCCTTCGGACATCACCTCGTCGATGGTGACCGGCCTCTCTTCGGCTCTGATCCCCATGTCCCGGGCCAGGGTCAGAACGGTCATCCGGTTGATTCCCGGGAGAATGGTGTCTTTCAGGTCCGGGGTCACCAGGACGCCGCTCTTCAGCAAAAAGAAGATGTTGCTGGATGAGCCCTCCTCGATGTACCGGCCCTCCCGGGCGTCCAGAAAGACCGCTTCCATGTAGCCGTCCTTCTCCGCCTCCTTCTTCGCCAGGATGGGGATGACGTAATTCGAGGCCGCCTTGATCCAGCCCGTTCCCCGGGGGGTGGCCCGGATTCTATCGGTGGTCACCGCCTTGGAGCTGCCGGGTTCGAAGTAGGCGCCCACGGGGGTGGTGATGACCACCACCCAGGGAAACCGGGATATGCCCAGCCCGATGGCGGGCTCGGAGTGGGTGAAGGGGCGGATGTAAACCGAATGCCCCCCGGTGAAGTGCTCCTTCTCCCAGGCCGGGTCGTAGGTCGGGGCGTAACCGGCCTTCCTGTTGCGCCGGACCGTTTCCACCACCGCGTCGACGAAGAGCTTCTCGGGAAAGCCCGGCATCATGAGCCCTTCCATGGAGCGGCGGAACCTCTTGGCGTTCTCGATGGGGCGGAACAGCCGCAGGCTGCCGTCCTTCTGGGGAAAGGCCTTGAGCCCCTCGAAGCAGCCCAGACCGTATTGGGTGGTGTAGTTCACCAGCGGAAGTTCGGGAAAGGAGTTGCGGCTTGCCAGGAGGACATTCCGGGCCTCGTCGGTGAGTTTCGCCTCCTCCCCGGGGCTGGTGTGGGGCTTCTCCAGATAGGATTCCTTCCAGGTCCCCTTTTCTTCGTATTTCGCGCAGTACACCCAGGGATACATCGCCAGCGAAAAACTCTTGGCCATGATCTTCTCCTTGCTTGTGGATATAATATAATTCTATGCCTCCCGTCGCGGCGCGTCAAGCGCGGGAGGACCTCTCCCTGGGAGAAATTCAGCCTAAACGGATCAGGGCCAGCCCCCCGACCACCGCAACGATGCCCGCGGTCTTCCATCGGTCGATCTTTTCGTTCAGGAAGAAACGGCCCAACAGGACCGCCACCACCACCGAGGATTCCCGCACCACCGCGATGTAGCCCGCCCTTTCCACCTGGTAAACCCAGAGAATCAGCAGGTAGGGGAGGCCGCGGCCGACGGAGATCAGGAGGATCCTCAGTCGGTTGGCCCTGAGGCTCGCCGCAAGCCCCGCCGCCCCCTCCCGGAATGCCAGGGGGGAGGTGAGGATCGAGTTGCCCAGGTTCAGAAAACAGAGGTACGCGAAGGGGTGGATATGGGAGGAGGCGATTTTGTCCGCCCCGGAGTAGCTCATGATCCCCGCCCCGGTCAGGACGGCGAAGAGAAGAGCCCTCCCGCCGATTCCCGAGGCGATGCCGCCTTTCCCGATGAGGAGGATTCCCGTGATAACCAGCAGAATCCCCGCCACTCCCGCCCGGGAAAACCCCTCGCGGAGGATGAGATAACCGAAAACCGCGGTCCCCGCCGCCCCCAGGCCCCGGGCGATGGGATAGGCGGTGGAGATTTCGCCGGTGCGGTAGGCGGAGGCGAGCATCACCGAATACCAGGAGTGGGCCACCACCGAGACCCCCAGAGGGAGGATGCCCCGGGGGTCCATGCCGTCCCGGAGGAGGTAATGCACCGACAGGGGTATGGAGGCCAGGCCCCAGAGGGTCAGGGCGAGCCAGAGGACCTTGTAATCGCCCTCGGCGCCCTTCACCAGGAAGTTCCAGGAGGCATGAAGAAGGGCCGAGGCCAGGACGGCGGCGAAGACAAAGCCCGTCATGGGTCGAGCATACTATGGAACGGCGGGAAAGGACAGGGAAATCGTCCGCGGGGCCCTTCTACCGGGCCTCCGCCAGCCTCGCCGTCAGGTAGGAGTCCAGCTTCGCCGCGTCCAGGAACTCCGGAGTCGTGTCGGGGATGCCGACGAAGTAGACGGTTATCACCGGGGCAGTCCGCCCGACCTCCCCGGGGCCGGAGAAAAACATGATTTCGGTGCGGGGGAAATCGGCGAAATGACTCCGGGGGAGGCGCAGCTCCCGGCTCTTCCCCGGGCCCGCCGCCGGAGCAAGGGTCTTCCGTTCTCCCCCGAAGGGGTCGACGCCGTAGGCCTCCAGCGAGGGCTCCCGGGGGATCCCGTCGGAGGCGGCGTCCCGGACCACCCGCACCACCACCGCGTCGTCGTCGGGGCTCCCGCCGGCGCCGGCCTTCAGCACCCCCCAGGCGAGGCGAAAGCCCTGGGCGGCGAAGATGTCCAGGCTGCCGTGTTCGACCGTGCCCTTCTGGGCGAAGAGCCCGGCGGCGGCCAGAAGGAGAACCGCCCCCAGCGCCGCCCCGCGGATCCCCGCCCCGGCGGAAGCGCCGGCGCCCCCGGGTGATGTGGCGGGCGACCGCGCATCGGTTTTCTTTTTCATCGTTTCCGGCCCTCCAGAACCGCTATGGTATCTTCGTAGAACCTCAGCCGCACCCTGTCGCCCTCAGTGGGGTGGGTGTCCCCGCCGCGGTCGATGGAGACCACCTGAAGGTTCTCCCCGCCGCAGTGGACCACATACTCGATCTTCTCCCCCAGGAAGGTGCGGGAGACCACCCGCCCCTCCGGGCCTTCACTGCCCCGAGACCTTTCCTGGTCCCGGGACCTTTCCTGGTCCCGGGACCTTTCCAGGTCCAGGGATTCGGGACGCAGGACCAGCCGGACCGGGTCGCCCGGGGCGGGGCGGAAGGACGGGTTTCTCAGCCTCAGCCGGGTCCCCAGGACTTCCACCTCAAGCTTCCCGTCGTGCACCGCCGTCACCCGGGCGTCCAGCATGTTGACCCGCCCGATGAACTGGGCCACGAAGGAATCCGCGGGCCGGTGGTACAGGTCCTCCGCCGTCCCGTCCTGCACCAGCCGCCCCTGGTTCATCACGCAGATCCGGTCCGAGACCGCCATGGCCTCCTCCTGGTCGTGGGTGACGTAGATGGTGGTGATGGAGAGCCGCCGCTGGAGCTGGTGGATATCCATCCGCATCTGGATCCGGAGTTTGGCGTCCAGATTGGAGAGGGGCTCGTCGAACAGAAGGACCCGGGGCTTGATGACGATGGACCGGGCCAGGGCCACCCTCTGCTGCTCCCCCCCGGACATCTGGGCGGGGAACTGCCGGTCGAAACCGGAGAGACCCACCAGCTCCAGCACCTCCCCCACCTCGCGGCGGATTCCGGCGTCGGGCATTCCCCGCACCTGCAGGCCGTAGGCCACGTTCTCGAAAACCGACAGATGGGGAAAGAGGGCGTAATTCTGGAAGACGAAACCGATGTTTCTTCTGTTGGCGGACAGGCGGGTCACGTCCGCATCACCGATCCGGATGCTGCCGGTGTCGGGGGTCTCGAAACCCGCGATCATCCGCAGGGTGGTGGTCTTGCCGCAGCCCGAGGGCCCCAGAAGGGTGAGGAACTCCCCGGGCTGCGGCAAGACCACCACCCTGCGGATGATCGCG
>JAKQWJ010000347.1 GCA_029562045.1 Spirochaetota bacterium
GTCTCGGAGTTGAGCTCGACGGGGGTCACGTCCACGGTGATTCCGGGGTTCCGCTCCTCGAAGCGCTTGACGATTTTCGTGATCGCCCACTCGCTCTGGGGCCTCTTGGCTTCCTCGGAGTTGTAGTAGGCGCTGCCGGCCCAGAAGGTCAGCTGGACCGGTTTCGCTCCCGGGGTCTCCCGGGACCCTCCGGCGGTCAGGGCTGGGGAGACCAGCGCCCACAGGACCGCCGCCATCAGCACGATTTTCTTCGTTCTCATCGAGAACCTCCTTTGGATTTTTGCGCCGCCGGGATGACCATCCCGGTCCTGCGTATCCGTCACGGAAGGTTTCTTCCGATTTCCCCAAAGCTGTGTTCCAGGATCCCCTTCCGGATTGTCGTGTCGGAAAAAGTGTAACTGTGAAAGATGCCGGTGTCAAGCAAAATATTGACGGAAACGATCATAGAATCGAACCGACCGGGAAAATATGCGGAATTCTGTTGACAAAATGATCGAAGCGTGCAATAAAATGATCGTCAGCGGAAAAGACGCCGGATCCGGCGCGCACGAAGGAGGGACGATGGACACGAAGGAAAGGCCCCGACTGGGACTTCTCGGCCTCATGACCGACGGTTACGAACCGATCTTCCCCGGGATTACGGCGAGGCAGGAGGCCTACGCCCGGGAGATCGTCGCTCTGTGCGCGGATGCGGTGGAGCTTCGCTTCCCCGGCGCCGCGAAAAACAGACGGGAGATCGAGGAGACCGTGGCGGCTTTCAACTCCCAGGGTCTGGACGGGATCCTCATCGTGCTCCTGGCCTACTCCCAGGGGGCCTGGCTCCTCCGGGCCCTCCAGGACAACCGGCTCCCCATCGCCCTGGCCATCGTCCAGCCCGACCAGGCGGTGGGGCGGGAATGGAAGGAACTGGATCTAACCGTCAACCAGGGCATCCACGGGGCCCAGGACAACGCCAACATGATCGTCCGCATGGGGTTCCCCTGCCAGTTCTTCGCCGGGAACAGGCTGGAACCGCGCTTCCGCTCCTTCATAGAGGATTTCGGCAGGGCCGCGGCGGTGCGCTCCAGGCTGCGGAAACTCCGGGTGGCGATTTTCGGCCGCATGGGAGGCATGGGGGACATCCTCACCGACGATATGGCCTTCTTCGCCCGGGTGGGGCCGGAGTTCGTCCATCAGGACCTGGGATCGGTGGCCACCGCCATGGCGGGAATCACGGACCAGGAGATTGCCGCCTCCATGGAGCGGGACCGGAAGGTGTTCGACGTGGACCCGAAACTTTCCCGGGAAAGTCATGCCGAAGCCACCCGCATTTACCTGGGTTTCAGACGGCATCTGGAGGCCGGCGGTTTCCGGGCCTTCACCGCCCATTTCGACAACTTCGGGGAGGACGGCCGCTTCCGGCAGCTGCCCCTCATGGGGGCCTCCCACCTGATGGCGGAGGGCTACGGCTACGCCGCCGAGGGGGACGCGGTCTGCGCCTCCCTGGTTTACGCGGCCCATCACATCGGCGACGGGGGCGGCAACTTCACCGAGATGTACACCATGGACTTCGCCACGGGCTCCATCATCTTCTGCCACGCCGGAGAAGGCAACTGGAGCACCTGCGGCCCCGGATCCAGGCCCCGGCTCATCGACCGCTTCCTGGGCGAGGGCGGGCTGGAGAACCCGCCGACACCCATCTTCCTGCCCCGCCCGGGGGAGGCCACCCTGGTGTCCCTCACCGCCATACCCGGGGGGAATTTCCGTCTGGTGGCCGCCCGGGGAGACATCCTCCCCCGGGCGGACATGGTCAACAACGAGATGCCCTACTTTTTCTGGAAGCCCCGTTCGGGGGTGGAGGCCTGCGTCGAGGCCTGGGTGGCCGCGGCGGGGACCCACCACGAGGTCATCTGCCTGGGGGATCTCACCACCCGGTGGAAGATGCTCTGCTCCATGCTGGGGATCGAGTACGTCCAGGTATAGGCGACGATGAAAGGCTTCGTGATCCGCCCGCCGTTTTTCGAACTGGGGCCCAAGGCCTTCCTGTACGGGAAGGCCGCTCTGGAGCTGGCCCTGGCGGCGGACCGCCTGGCGGAGCGCTACGATGTGGACATCATCTACACGCCCCAGTCGGTGGACTTACGAATGATCGCCGCGGCGGTGAAGCGGGTCCTGGTCTTCGCCCAGCACATGGATCCCCTGGAACCCGGGAAGGGTGTGGGGTCGGTATTGCCTGAGGCGGTGAAGGAGGCGGGGGCGGCGGGGGTCCTGCTGAACCACGCGGAGAGGCGTCTGAGCCTCTCCGATCTGGCCCGGACGGTGGAGCGGGCCCGGGAGGTGGGGCTGGCGACCCTGGTCTGCGCCGACGACGCGGCCCAGGCCCTGGCGGCGGCTCAGCTGGGGCCGGACATCATTCTCGCCGAGCCTCCGGGTCTCATCGGCGCCGCGGGCGGGGGCGTGGAGGCCCGGGATTATGTCCGCAGGATAAACGAATCCATACGGGCCGTGGATCCGGGGATCCGGATCCTCCACGGGGCGGGGATAGCGGGGCCGGAGGATGTGCGGGCCATGATCGCCCTGGGGGCCGAGGCCACGGGCTGCACCAGCGCCGTGGTCAGGGCCCCGGATCCGGCGAAGATGCTGGAGATGATGATCCAGGCCCTCCGGGAGGCCTGGGATGCGCGACAGAGGAGGTAGGCATGTCCAGTTATCACGAGTCCTTCCGGATCCGGTCCGACCGGAGGCCCACCTTTCACGACATCAGCGACCAGGTGCGGGGCATCGCGGAAAGGTCGGGGACCCGGGACGGGATCGTCCTGGTCTACTCCCAGCACACCACCTGCAGCGTGCTGATCCAGGAGCAGAGCGACGATGTGGACTACTGGGGCGAGCAGTTCATCCACCAGGACCTGGTGGGCGTTCTGGAGAAGATCATACCCACCTGCCGGACCCAGGGCCAGTACCTGCACCCCGGGCCCCTGCATATCGAGATCGCCATGCGGGAAAGGAAGGAGGAAGCCTTCTGGTCCCTGAACACCGACGCCCATCTGCGCTCCGTGCTGCTGGGCAGGTCGGTGACGGTCCCCCTGGTGGGGGGGAGACTTCTCCTGGGGGAGTTCGGACGGATCTATTTTGCCGACTTCGATCAGACCCGGGCCCGGGAGCGCCAGGTCCAGGTTCAGGTCCTGGGATAAAAGGAGGAGGGATGGTATGGCAGGGAAGGAAATTCGGCTGGGAAAACTCTTTTCCGCGGGGGCGCCGGTCATCGTCGCGGCGGACCACGGGAGCTACATGGGGCCTTTCCCGGGGATCGAGGATCTGCCCCGGGAGATCGAGGCTTTCAGGAGGGCCGATGCCTTTCTGCTGATGCCGGGGATGGCCAAACGCTGCAGCGCCTTCTTCGCCCGGAGAGACGCCCCGCTCCTGATCGTCCGGGTCAACTGGGCGGCCCACTACTGCAAACCCCACATGAAGGAGTTCTCCCCCGTGGCCAGGGACAGCTACTACGACAGGGGCTTCAACGAGAAGCTCTGCGATGTCCGGTACGCCGCATCCCTGGGGGCGGACATGGTCATCGCGTCCCTCCTGCTGGGCACCGACGAGGAGGCCAACACCCGGACCATCTCCCAGTTCGGCGATTTCGTCGCCCAGGCCGACGCCCTGGGGATGCCCCTGATCGGGGAGTTCATCCCCTACGGCGGAATCGACCGCTACAGGGGCGATGTGGGGGACCTGGCTCTGGGGACCCGGGCCTGCGCGGAGTTCGGCGCGGACCTGATCAAGACGGTGTTCGTCGACGGTTTCCAGAAGATCGCCCGGACTTCCATAATCCCCACCCTGGCCCTGGGGGGAGGAGCCTTCGAACGGCCCGCCCAGGCCTTCGCCCAGGCCCGGACGGCCCTGAAGGCCGGCGCCGCCGGGGTGGTCTACGGGCGCAACGTCATCTGCGCCAAAAACCCCCGGACCTTTCTGGATTCCCTGCTGGAGGTGGTGAAGAACGGCGTCGACCCCGAAGCGGCGGAGAAGGCCTATCTCGCCACGGTCACCTGAGAGGGAGGTTTTGATGATCCTGACTTTCGACATCGGGACCACGGCGGTGAAGGCCGCCCTTTTCGGCGAGGACATGAGGCTTCTGGCGGGGGAGTCGGTGGAGTACCAGCTCCTGGCTCCGGGAAATGCCTGGGTGGAGCTGGAGCCCCGGGTCTACTGGGAGGGCATGGGGGAATGCATGGGGCGCCTCCTGACGCGGCGGCCCGAGGCGGCGGACCGGGTCCGGGCCATCGGAGTCACCACCCAGGGGGAGACCCTCATTCCTGTGGATGCCGCGGGCAGGCCCCTGCGCAACGCCATCGTCTGGCTGGACGGCCGGGCCGACCGGGAAGCCGAAACCATCCGCTCCCGCTGGGACGCCGGGGATTTCTACGCCGGGACGGGCATTCCGGACTGCAACGGTCTCTGCCCGGTCTCCAAGCTACTGTGGATCCGGAAAAACGAGCCAGAGGTCCACCGGGAGACCCGCAAGTACCTTCTTCTCGAGGACTACATCCTCTGGAGGCTGACGGGGCGCTTCGTCACCGAGAAGTCCCTCCTGTCCACCACCGGGTACTTCGACATCGCCCGGGACCGGTACTGGGACGAAATGCTGGAGTCCATCGGCCTGGACCCGGCCCTTCTGCCCGAGGCCCTGGAATGCGGGGACCCGGTGGGCCCCCTCCTCCCCGAGGCGGCCCGGGATCTGGGGCTCCGGCGGGGCATCACCGTGGCCGCCGGCGCCATGGACCAGGCCGCCGGGGCCGTCGGCGCGGGAAACATCGCCCCCGGCCTGGTCTCCGAGACCACCGGCACCGCCCTGGCGGTGGCCCTGACCTGCGAACGGCCGGACTTCCGTCACCCGTCCCGGCTGACCCTGTACCGTCACGCCGTTCCGGGCAAGTATCTGTACATCCCCATCTGCATGACCGCGGGGATGGCCCTGAAGTGGTTCAAGGACGAGTTCTGCCCGGACCTGGCCTCCGACGCGGCGGAGCGCGGCGTTTCGCCCTATGACCTCATCGGGGACCTGGTGGAATCCACCGATCCCGGGGCCAACGGCCTGGTGTTTCTCCCCAACCTGGCGGGGACCACCCAGCCGGACGACAACCCCGCGGCCCGAGGGGTGTTTCTCGGGATCGGCCTGGACACGGGGCGGGCCCATTTCGCCCGGGCCATCTTCGAGGGGGTGGCCTTCCTGCTGCGGGAAAACCTGGAGCTGGTGGAGTCCGCTTCCGGAACGACGGCGGAGGAAATCCGCGCCCTGGGCGGGGGGGCCAAGAGCCCGGTCTGGTCCCGGATCAAGGCGGACGTCACCGGCCGGCGCATCGTCACCATGGCGGAACCGGAATGCGCCTCCCTGGGGGCGGCCATCCTGGCCGCCTCCGCCCTGGGCATCTATCCCTCCATTGAAGCCGCCGCCCTGGCATCCAACAGGGAGGAGGCCGGCTTCGAGCCCGATTTCGGCAGGAAGCCCCTCTATGACGGGGCCTACCGGAGATATAAGGAATCATACCAGCGCACCCGGGACCTGTTTTAGGTCTTTTCCGAGAGGACTGAAATGAAATACACGACTGAGACTGAGGCCCGACGGCTTTCCGATGTGTCCCGATTCCTCGACGCCGTAGCAGTTCTGCGCGGCGGAGCCGAGCCCTTCTTCCGCCGGGACCGGGAGGTCCTGGTGGCCCGGGCCCCGGGGCGTCTGGACCTCATGGGCGGGAACGACGATTACACCGGCGGACTGGTTTTTGAGGCCACCATCCGGGAGGCCGTCCTGGCGGCCATCCAGGCCCGGGATGATGATCTGGCGGTTCTGTACAACCCAGCCGTGGCGTCCCTGGGCTGGAGGGACAGGGTGGAACTGCCCATCAGGGATCTCTTTGACGGAGAGGTCCTTCGTCCCGCCTCCTGGCTGCGGGCCTGGTGCGAGGAGGACCCGGGCAGGGCCTGGAGCGCCTACCCCCTGGGGAACATCTACTACCTTCTGGAGAAACATCGGGACAAGGTCCGGGGCGGTTTTTCCCTCTATATGGAATCGGATATACCTCTGGGCAAAGGCGTTTCGTCCTCCGCCGCCATCGAGGTGGCTCCGATGAAGGCCATGGCCGCCCGCTACGGCCTGGATATGTCCGGGGTGGAACTGGCGCTGGCCACCCAGTGGGTGGAGATCGCCCTCACCGGGGCGGCCTGCGGAGT
Organism: Spirochaetota bacterium; assembly: GCA_029562045.1. GTDB lineage: Bacteria > Spirochaetota > Spirochaetia > DTKZ01 > DTKZ01 > JAKQWJ01. Next base: position 6,205 of record JAKQWJ010000347.1, read on the forward strand.
CATGGATCAGCTGGCTGTGACCATGGGGGGCGAGGATACCTTCATCCCCATGCTCTGCCAGCCCTGCCTTCCCGAGGAGCGGGTCCACCTGCCCGGGGACCTGCGGGTCTGGGGGCTTGATTCGGGGGTTCGGCATGCCGTTTCGGGCATCGAATACGAAGCGGCCCGGGCCGCCGGTTTCATGGGCTACCGCTTCCTTCTGGAGGCGGAGGGTCTGGAGGCGAGGCACGATGATTCCGGCGTCGTGTCCCGCTTCGTGGACGATCTGTGGGACGGCTACCTGGCCCGGATCTCCCCGTCGGTTTTCCGGGAAAAATACGAACAGCTTCTACCCCTGTCCATGAGGGGCGGAGAGTTCGGCGCCCGTTTCCCCGTCCATCTGGACCCCCATACCCGGGTGCTGCCGGATGTGGATTACCCGGTCCTGGGGGCCACCCGCTACGCCGTGGAGGAGAACTGGCGGGTCCATCTTTTCCGTGAACTGATCGTGTCCGCCGGCGACCGGGCGGGGGACCGGACCGCCCGCCTCCTGGGGGAACTGATGTACCAGAGCCACGGGGGCTACACCGACTGCGGTCTCGCCTCCCGGGAAACGGACCTCATCGTCGGCCTGGTCCGGGACGAAGAGCGCAGCGGACTGCGGGGCGCGAAGATCACCGGGGGCGGGGCGGGGGGCACCGTAGCGATCCTGGGCCTCCACACGCCTGCGGCGGAGGACGCCTTCCACCGGGTGGTGGAGGAGTACCGCGGATCCAGCGGCCGGGAGCCCTACGTTTTTTCGGGGACGTCCCCGGGGGCGGACGACTTCGGGGTGCTGCGTCTGCGGTGACCCGGGCCAGGGAAGCAGGTCCCCGGGCCGGGACCCCGGCATCCCGGGAGGGGGGGCGCCCCTCCCGGAGTCGGCGGCCCCGGGCCCCGGTACCGGCATGGGGGGGCTCCCCGCGGGACCACCTGTCCGTGCCGCCGCTTCCCATGGCCCCGCCGGGCCTTCCCGGGCCGACCGGTTGGGGACCATATGGGAAACCAGCGCCCCGGTGGACGGATCTCTCCGTTCCCGGGGTGCGGCGCCGGAGTCTCATGGTTCAATCCCTGTTTTTCGCCCAACGGTAGAATAGGCGCTTGACGGCTTCGGCGGAGATGAAATAGGCCGCTGTGACGCCCAGGATGCCCGCCAGAGCCGGGACGGGAAGGGGAACGAAGCCGAAAAGCTCCCCTAAGGGTGAATAGGGCAGATACAGGGCGGCGGACATCACCGCGGCCGAAACCAGGGGCATCCAGATCCGGGGCCTGCTCCGCTGGAAGGGCAGGCGGGTCCGCACGGCGAAGACCACCAGACAGGCGGACAGGACCGACTCGACGAACCAGCCGGTCTGGAAAACCGCCTCCCCTGCCTTCAGGAACCATAACAGCGCCCCGAAGGTGGCGAAATCGAAGAGGGAACTCAAGGGGCCGAAAACCAGCATGAAACGCCGGATGAACCCGATGTCCAGCCGCCGGGGCCTCATGATGTACCCCTCGTCCACGCTGTCGCCGGCGATGGTCATCTCCGGAAGGTCGGTCAGAAAATTGATCAGCAGGATCTGCTTGGGCCGCATGGGCAGAAAGGGAAGGAAGAGGGAGGCCCCGGCCATGCTGAACATGTTGCCGAAATTCGCGCCCACCGCCATGAACACATACTTCAGGGTGTTGGCGAAGGTCGTGCGCCCCAGGACGATGCCGTCCCGCAGCACCGACAGATCCTGCCGGAGCAGCACCAGATCGGCGGCCGCCTTCGCGGCGTCCACGGCGTTGGCCACCGAGATGCCCACATCGGCGCTGTGCAGGGACGGGGCGTCGTTGATGCCGTCCCCCATGTAGCCCACCACATGCCCGCGCTTTTTCAGCGCCAGGATGATCCTCTCTTTCTGGTTGGGGTCCACCTCGGCGAAGATGGCGGTTTCTTCCACCGCGTGCCACAGGGCCTCGTCCCGCAGACTGTCCAGTTCGCCGCCGGTCAGCGCCTTGGTCTCCCCCAGTCCCACCAGCCCGCCGATGTGCTCCGCCGCCAGGCGGTTGTCGCCGGTGATCATCTTGAGCCTCACCCCCAGCCCCGCCAGGGACGCGACGGCCGCCGGGGCGTCTTCCTTGGGGGGATCAAAAAACAGGAGAAAACCCGAGAAGGTCATGTCCTTTTCATCCGCCATGGAGATGGAATCGGGGCGGGACGGGGAGCCCACCGCCAGGCCCAGGACCCGATAGCCCCGGGAACTCCATGTCCGGAACCGTTCGAGAATTTCAGCCCGGGCCGCCCCGTGGAGGTCTTTTTTTTCCCCCCCGCCGTCCACCTGGGAGCAGACCGCCAGGACATTTTCCAGGGCGCCCTTGGTAATCAGGAAGACCGATCCGGAATCCCGGACCGCCACCGTGAGGCGTTTGCGCACGAAATCGTAGGGGATTTCCCCGGTTTTTTCGAATGCCCCCGCGCTCCCCGGGGTCCCCCGGAGGATCGCCTCGTCAAGAGGATTGGCCGGACCGGTCTGAAAGGCGGCGTTCAGTCCGGCATACAGGGCGACCCGGTCCGAAGGCTCGCCCCTGGCGCCCAGGGCCCCGTCCAGCCGCACCGCCCCCATGGTCAGA
>JAKQWJ010000002.1 GCA_029562045.1 Spirochaetota bacterium
CCCAGTATTTTTGCCATTTCGATTCGATTTCGGTAAAAGGGTATCTATTGCTCATGGGCGCCATGATACCCGTAAAGGCCCGGGCGGGTCAATGAACGGGGCAGGGCGACCATTACTGATGAAGGCCGGCCTGATTATGGAAAAGGACCCGCCCAGGCGGGTCAATGAACGGTGACGGGGCAGCCGTTTCCGGCGGAGGCCGGTCTGGTTGTGGAGCTGGACCCGCCCGGGGCATAGGTCGGGGCAAAAAAAAGCCCTTCAGGAAAGGAGGTTGAAAACCTGAAGGGCAAAAATGAATGGTTCATTTTTTTTGTGCGATCACAATGAATGGAAGAATCATCATCGAAAGGAAAAAAAATGTCAAGTAGATATACAACAAAAATTTCAGACGCATTTATCCCTGCCTTTTTTCCCGACGATGTATAATGCGCCCATGAAGAAGATTTTTTCTCATTGGATGCCCGGCGCCGAGGAACTGCGGCGGGCCGCCCGGGTGGCGCTGGAGAGCTCCCTTCAGGTGCGTCCCGGCGAACGGGTCCTCATCGTCACCAACCCGGTGGAAGAGGTGGCGGCCATCTCCTTCGCCCTCCACGATGCCGCTGCAGGGCTCGGGGCCGTCCCGATTCTCCTTTTCCAGCAGCCCAAGTCTCAGATCGATTTCTGCGAGGAAGAGGTGGTGGCGGCCCTGGAGACGGCCCCGGAGGTGCTCATCTCCCTCAGCGCCGACAGACTGGGGAAGGACCGCAAGGCCATACGGAGCCCGTACCGCGTGGGAAACCGGCAGTTCGACAGCGGATTCCACTATCTTCTGTACGGGGAGAAGAAGATCCGGGCCTTCTGGTCCCCCCGGGTCACCGTGGCGGGGTTCGTCCGGGCGGTTCCGGTGGACTATGATCGTATGCGACGGGAGTGCGCGGGAGTCAAGGATCTGCTGGATCGGGCGGTTCGTGTCCGGGTGACCTCCGGAAAGGGCACCGATCTGGTTTTCGACGTTGCGGGACGGCAGGCCTTCATGGACGATGGGAATTTTTCCTTTCCCGGGGCGGGGGGCAATCTTCCCGCCGGGGAGACCTTCATCTCGCCGGTGGTGGGGACCGCCGAGGGCCGGATCGTCTTTGACGGAAGCATCATCACACATTCCGGAGAAGTCCTGATCCGCCGGCCCATCGAGGCGAGGGTCCGGGGCGGCTTCGTCCGGGAGATCTCCGGGGGAGAGGAGGCGGAAAAACTCGAAGAAACCATCCGGATGGGGGAGGAGAACGCGCTTCTATTTGAAAAGGAGGGGAAGCTCCCTTCGGGGATGGGAGAGGTGTACCGCCGCAATGCCCGGAACATCGGCGAACTGGGTGTGGGGCTCAACCCGGAAGCCCTGGTCACCGGCAACATGCTGGAGGACGAAAAGGCCTACCGGACCTGCCATTTCGCCGTGGGGTCCAATTACGACGACGACGCCCCGGCGCTGATCCATCTGGACGGCCTCGTCCTGGAGCCGACGGTGACGGTGATCACCCGGGATCGGCGGGAAATCCCCGTTCTGGTGGACGGCGGCCTCGTTCTCGAAAGGGGGGTGGGCCTTTGAGCCCGGGACGCCCCCTCCGGGCCGGCCCGAAGGGGGGAAAGAGGGCTAGGCGACGCTGAGAACGTCCTTCATGATGTTTTTCAGGGCTTCCTTGGGCAGGGCGCCCTGGGCCATCCGGGGGTCGCCTTCCATGGGGATGAAGATGAGGGTGGGAATGCTCTGGATGCCGAAGGCGGCGGACAGTTCCTGCTCCTCCTCGGTGTTGACCTTGTACACCCGCATTTTTCCCTCGTACTCCCGGGACAGTTCGTCCAGAACCGGGGCTATCATCTTGCAGGGCCCGCACCAGTCGGCGTAAAAGTCGATGATGCTGGGCAGGTCTCCCCGGTATTTCCATTCCTTGTTGTTTTCGTAATCGAAGACTTTCTCCAGAAAGTCTTTCTTCGTCAGATGTTCCGCCATGTTCGTCCGTCCTTGTCGTGGTCTCAGTATAAGATAAACAATATATAGAAACTCGTCAATCGGCGGACGGCGGATCTCCCGTCCCGTGGTCGGGAGGCTTCCGCAGGAACTCGACGCTGTGGAAACCGCTCCGGGAGAACAGGGCGCGGAAAAAATCCTCCCCGCCGGCGGCTGCGGCTTCCAGAATCCCTTCCTCGACGAGCCGGGGGCCGATCCGGCTCTCGATGAACTCCGCGATGTCCCTCCAGGCGGCGGGGTTCAGTTTGATGTCCGGGTAGGGATAATCGTCGGGTTTGGCATCCTCCAGGCTTATCTCGAGGATCCGCGGAGGGGGAAGGGAGACCAGAAGGCGCCGGCCGTTATCCCGGGTTTCCAGCCCGATCCTGGCCAGATCCAGCCCCGCCCGGGCGATGACGGTCACCACGACGAACTCCGCAGCGTCGTCCCCCACGTTCACCCCCAGCCGCACCGCCAGATTCCGGGCCGCCAGGTATTCCCTCTCTCTGGGGGTCAGGAGGCTCTGCGTCGATCCGACGCCGGTCCGGAGTCTGTCGATGATGCGCCGGTAGTCGACGGCGGGATCCAGGAAATCGAAGGGAAAAACAGTTTTATGCACGTACTCCAGGGTATGCAGGGTCTCCAGCTTGCGGATCTCCTCCAGGAAGAGGTCCGTGGAGAGAACCTTCTCTTCCCTGACCAGGCCCAGGGCGGGCAGGGAGAAGAGGGGCCTGCCCAG
>JAKQWJ010000207.1 GCA_029562045.1 Spirochaetota bacterium
GCCCAGCGCGCCGGCCGGGCGGGACTCAAGGTTCTGCTCGTCGAAAAGGCCGAACTGGGGGGCGTCTGCCTCAACGCGGGCTGCATCCCCACCAAGACCCTGCTGGCGGGGGCCAAAAGCTTCGCCCATCTGAAGGAGGCCGAAGCCTTCGGCGTGGCGGTGGAGAAACCGGTTTTCCATCTGGACAAGGCCATGGCCCGCAAGGCCCGGGTGGTGGACACCCTGCGCAAGGGCATCGCCGCAAGCATGAAACGCTTCGGCGTGGAGGTGGCCGCCGGCGCGGGTCTTCTCCGGGACAACCGGACCGTGGAGGTGGCCGGGACGCGCCACACCGGCAAGGCCGTCATCATCGCCACCGGATCCAGCCCTGCGGTTCCGCCCATCCCCGGGGTGGACCGGCCCTGGGTGCTGACCTCCACGGGGGTCCTGGATATCCGGGAAACCCCGAAGAATCCGGTGATCGTCGGGGGCGGTTACATCGGGATGGAATTCGCCTCCCTCTTCGACATGATCGGGTCCCGGGTTACGGTGGTGGAGATGATGCCCGAAATCGTCCCGGGGCTGGAGCCGGAGTTCGCCGCCCAGTTGCGCAAGGCCATGCCCGGAGTAACCTTCGAGCTGGGCGCCCGGGTGGAGGAGTTCGGCGACCACAGCCTGACCTTCTCCCGGGGGGACAAAAAAACCACCCTGCCGGCGGACCTGGCTCTCCTCTCCATCGGCCGGGTCCCCAACCTGGAGGGCATGGGCTTCCGGGAGGCGGGGCTGGACATGGACCGGAAGGGAATCCGCACCGACGAGAGGATGAGGACCAACCTTCCGGGGGTCTACGCCATCGGCGACGTCACCGGCCGCTCCCTGCTGGCCCATTCGGCCAGCCGGATGGGAGAGATCGCCGTGGCGGACATCCTGGGGAAGCGGGACCGGTGGCGGGGCCACGCCGTCCCCTGGGTGGTCTTCACCAACCCCGAGGTGGCGGGCTGCGGCCTGACCCAGGCAGAGGCGGAGGCCAGGGGCCTGGAGGTGAAAACCGTTACGGCCCCCATGCGGGTCTCGGGCCGCTACCTGGCGGAGCATCCCCGGGAAAACGGGATCTGCAAGATCGTGGCGGACAAAAAAACCGATGTGATCCTGGGGGTCTCGCTCCTGGGCTCGGGCTGCTCCGAGCTCATCTTCGGCGCCGCCCTGATGATCGAGGCGGAGCTGCGGACCCGGGATGTCCGGGAGATGGTCTTCCCCCACCCGACGGTGTCGGAAGTGCTGCGGGAAGCTCTTTTTGAAATGGAATAAGCGGATCGAGGAGTAAACATGCCCAAGTCTCAGATAATCGACCCCCGGGAAGTGAGAAAACCGGGAACTCTCAAAATCGCCGACATCCCCCTGAACCGGTACACCCCGGACCCGAAGAAGGAGGTCGCCCGTTACGGGAAGGAGGGGCTGAAACAGATCCTCCACGACATGATGATGATCCGGGAATTCGAATCCATGCTGAATGAGTTCAAGACCAAGGGAGCCTACCGGGGGGTGGAGTACAACCATCCCGGGCCGGCCCACCTCTCCATCGGTCAGGAATCCTCCTCGGTGGGGCAGTGCGTCCACCTGGGAGTGGAAGACTTCCTCTTCGGCTCCCATCGCAGTCACGGCGAGATCCTGGCCAAGTGCTTCTCCGCGGTGCGCAGGCTCTCCCCCCAGGCCCTGGAAAAGATCATGACGGAGTATTTCCACGGGGCCATCCTGCGGGTGGTGGAGAAGGAACCCCATGGGGACGTGACGGACCTGGCGGAGAACTTCATCCTCTACGGGGTGCTGGCGGAAATTTTCGCCCGGGAGAACGGCTTCAACAAGGGGCTGGGGGGATCCATGCACGCCTTCTTCATCCCCCTGGGCAGCATGCCCAACAACGCCATCGTCGGCGGCTCCGGAGACATCTGCGTGGGCTCGGCCCTGTACAAACGGGTGAACCGCAAACCGGGGATCGTCATCGGCAACATCGGCGACGCCTCCATGGGCTGCGGCCCGGTCTGGGAAGGCATGATGTTCGCCGCCATGGACCAGTACCGCAAACTCTGGCCCCGGGAGGTGGGCGGAGCCCCGCCGGTGATGTTCAACTTCTTCAACAACTTCTACGGCATGGGTGGCCAGACCTACGGCGAAACCATGGGCTACGAAATCCTGGCCCGGGTGGGGGCGGGGGTGAACCCGGAGAACATGCATGCCGAACGGGTGGACGGCTACAACCCCCTGGCGGTGGCGGACGCCGTCGAAAGGAAAAAGAAAATCCTGCTGGAGGGCCGGGGGCCGGTCCTGCTGGACACCATAACCTACCGCCTCTCGGGGCACAGCCCCTCCGACGCCTCCAGCTACCGGACCCGGGAAGAGGTGGCGCTCTGGGAGGGGGAGGACTGCGTCCGGAGCTTCCGGGACTATCTGGTGGCGAACCAGGTCCTGGGCGCCTCGGAGGCGGAGGAGATGTCCGCCCGGGTGGTGCGGAAGATCACCGCCGCGGTGAAGCTCGCCGTCCCTCTGGACATCTCCCCCCGGCTCGCCCCGGAGTCCATCGGCCGGGTGATGTTCTCCAACTCCTTCGCCGAAACCCTGGAACCCGGCCGGGAGCCGGAGGTTCTCCTCCCCATGGAGGAGAACCCCAGGGTCAAAAAAATCCGCGAAAAAATCCGGTTCGGCATCGACGGCCAGGGGAAACCGGTCTCCAAGATGAGGGTCTTCTCCTACCGGGACGCCCTCTTCGAGGCGGTGCTCCACCGCTTCCACCGGGACCCGACGATGATCGCCTTCGGCGAAGAGAACAGGGACTGGGGCGGGGCCTTCGCCGTCTACCGCGGGTTGACCGAGGCCCTGCCGTACCACCGGCTGTTCAA
>JAKQWJ010000031.1 GCA_029562045.1 Spirochaetota bacterium
TCCAGGTTCCGCTGCCGCTCAGATTGTTGATGTTCCAGGCGTTCCCCGAGTATTTAAGCTTCAAATTTCCCGCGTCTTCATCGAAGTAAGCCACCGCCACCTCACTGGTTCCGATCTTTACCATGTCGTAGTACTCGCTGCCGGCCCCGGCTGTTCCGGGGATGACCTGGACCTGGGTGGCCCGGGAGGAGTCATCGGAAGGCTGGGTAAGGTTCGAGGCCGTGGCGCTGGTGGCCCGGAAAGCGACGAAGGAAAGCTCCCGGTGCGATGGGTGGGTGTCGTAGTAGGTGATGTAGATGTTCGTCGCCGCGTCCGGACCTTCGGCGATGAGTTTGGGGTATTTGACGCGGTTCATCTGGCGGGTCGTGTAGTCCAGACCGAAAATTTCGAAATGATTGGTATTGGTGGATCCATTCCCACCGGTCAGTGCATTCTGCGCTCTGTCCCTGTTCAAATACAGATACCCCATATCGTTGCCGGAGAATGCGTCCTCCGCCGACAGAATCCAGTAGCTGCCGCTGGAGTTTCTCGCCAGGGCGGTATGCCGCTCGAACCACACTCCTCCTCTTTGAACGGAAGCGGTGTCGCCGGTGGTCCGGAAATTATACCCGTTGTTGTCGTTGGCGTAACTGAAGATGGGCTGGTTGCCCGCCATCACCATGGAGGGGTAGTAGAAGGTCTGGTTGTTCATCGCCGGCAGGACCTGGGTCAGGCTCCACATGCTGATGTACCTGTCGTCGTTCCAGAGGCTGGAGCGGGGGTCGCCGGGGGAGGCTTCGGAGTGGTACGGGGCCCCCGGGTCGTTCAGGTTGTTGGCGCTGGGGATGCCGCCGACGAAGACGGTGAGATAACCGGACAGGGAGAAGTTTTTCCGTATGTCCGCCGTGGTCGCCGTGGTGGCGGCGACGGTCAGGTTCGTCGTCCCCGGCTGTGTGCCGGGGGGGGTGGCGCTGATATGGGCCACGGCGCCCGACAGGTTGAATCCGGTGACGCGGAAATAATTCGTCCCGTGGGAATCCATGCCGTAGCGCCCGGTGGAACTGCGGATGACCGTTCCCGACAGGCCCCCCTGGCCGGCGGGGTTGGAGATGCCGGTGATGTAAGGCACGATGTCCACCGTCAGGGAGCCGCCGGCGCTGTTGCCCCCCGCGGGGCCGGCGTCGTAGGCCGTGAAGGTCACCGTCCCGTCGGATGCGGTTACCGTGGACACCGCGGCGGAGTCCCAGGCGAACTTCCAGTTCAGCACATGGCCGTTGGCTTCGCTCACCATCTGGCTGGAGGCCTCCGCCTCGAAGCCCCAGGAACTGGTTCCCGCCGCCACATCCGCCGGGCTGCGTCCGGCGGGGGCCGCCAGGACCGCGCCGTTCCACAGGGCGATGTCGAACTCTGCTCCCGCCCCGTTCCCGCCGTCGTAACCGGGGATTGTGGCGGTTATCCGGGCGATCCTCTGGTTGTCCCAGGCCTTGCCCAGAAAGATGACCTTGCCGCTGATGTCCGCGTCCCCGTCTCCCGAATGGGAGGCGTACTGGACATAGCCGTGCCGCGTCTGGGACATACCGCTCCCAGTGGTGACGATGTTCTCGTTGTAGGACCCCACATCCTGAAGCGTCTTGTCGCCGTCGGCGAAGCTCGGCGGGTTGGAGAATTTCTTCCCGAAGGCCGCCGCGGTCAGGGTGGGAGGCTGGTTGTCCACATTGTCGATGTTCATCCCCATCACCACCGCCGTGGCCAGCTGATCTTCCGGGTTGCCGGCGGGCACCGTGGAGTCGTAGACCCTGATGACGAACCGGGCGCCGTTGGCCGTCCCGGTGTCGGGGATGGCGGAGAAATCGCTGATGGTCAGGGAGGACGCCGTGAAAGGCGGAGCGTTCTTCTCGGCGATGGCATAGCCCGTGGCGGTCCCCGTGCCGGTCCCCGGCCCGGTGGCCACGAAGGTGGTCCCCACGGAGTTGGAATCCGCCCCCAGGAGGGTCCAGTTGGTGCTCCCGGGAACGGCTATGGTATAGACCTCTCCCGGCGTCAGGGCCGACGCCGCCGTGGAGGCGGTGCCCGTCACATACCCGACGGAAAAGCGGTTGGGAGCGTTGCCCCCGGATGTTTCGACGCCGAAGTATAGCCTCTCGTTCCGGATGGTGAATCCGGTGGCCCCGTAGTCGGCGCTTATCCGGCGGCTCTCCCCGGAGGTGATGTCGCCCACCGTGCCGTCCCCGTTCACGTCGGTGCCCAGAACGACCCCGGTAATGACGGGAGCGTTGTTGCGGATGTAGAGACTCTGGACGTGCCGGGTGGCATTGCCCGCCCGGTCGATGACGACGTAATTCAGGTCCACCGGGCCGTTGGCCAGCTGGTTGGTGTCGAAGATCACGTACCAGTTCTTGTAGATGCCGTCGTCGGTGAAGCCTTCGATGTAACCGGACCCGTCCAGGTCCACCGTCACCTCGTTGTTGTCGATGACGATCCCCGAAGAGGCGTCGGCGGGGAAGGGAACGGTTTGCACGGTCCCTCCGGCAGTCATGTCCTTCACCAGCAGGGTGGTCCCGTTGAAGGCCCCGCCGGTGGGAGAGATGTAGCCCCCGTTCCTGTAAAAGTACACCACCACCCGGTCGATGCCCTGGATGTTCCCGGATCCGGCGCCGGAGTCCCAGGCGCGCCCCTGGATGTAGTAGTTGGCGGTGGACGCCCCCACCGATGAGGTGTACTCCCCGGAGGGGTGGTAGTTGTCGATCTGGATGTTCAGATTGGTCTGAGTCAGGAAGGGCGTAGGGGTGGCGTTGTCCGTGGCCTGCAGATCCAGGGAGAAGAAACCGGTGGTGCCGGCGTAGTGCCCGGAGTTGACGGTGGTGGAGTCGATCTGTATGTCCACCCCATAGACGAAATGCTGGTCCGCCGGGCTCCCTGAGGGGCCGGAAGCTTCGAAGGCCGTCCCCGTCCCGCTGCCGGGGCCGGTGGCCACGAAGGATATTCCCATGGTGTTGCTGGAGGCGCCGATGGCGGTGAAGTTCGTGGTTCCCACCGAGGTGATGAGGTACTTTCTTCCCGTCTCGAAGCTGCCCGCCGTGCGCTGGGCGGGAGGAGTGGTGTACAGGGGATTGTTCAGGATGTCGGTGAAACCCGTCTGACCCTCCCGGCGCCACTTGATGCTGGCGATGCCGCCCTCATCCTTCACCGTGGCCCGGACCGAAAAGGTCCCCGACGCCCGGACTCCCGCGGCATAGGGCGCTTCCTCCCCGCTCCGGTAGATCCGCACGTTTTCGATGACCGGGACCCCGCTGTCGAACTTCACGTTCAGTTCGGTCACATCCCCGGGGATGCCTTCGGTGACCCCGTAATCCTTGGAATCAAAGGCCCGGACCTGAATCCGCACGTCCCGGATGGATCCCGACGACGGGTTCAGCTCCCCGGAGCTGTTGATGTTCTTGAACCAGTTGACCTGGGTCCCCTGGTTGACCAGCGTCACCGGAGCCCAGGCCCCGTAAGACCCGCCGGTCCCGGTGGGATCCACCCGCATCTCCACCCGGTGGACCCAGTCGTCGTCGGAGGCGTAGCCCGAAACCCGGACCTCGCCCCCCACGATCTGATCGTTGGCGGGACTGATGACGGTGACCTCCGGAGCGTCCATGTCCGGGTCCACATACAGCTTGTATGAAAGCTCCTCCGCCGCGTTGCCCGCCACATCCACCACCCGGACCTGGAAGGGCAGGGCCCAGACGTTGGTGCCCGACTGGGGAAGACCCGTGGCGGGATCGATCTCCGTCACGTCCCCGGTGTTGGCGTAGGTGTTGATGTTGGGGAAGGTGTAGCTCCAGCTGTACAGGCCTCCGCCCAGGCCGGCGGTCTGCCAGGTGACGGCGCCGTTCCCGACGCGGTACTGCACCAGGGACACGGCATTGTCGTCCGAGGAGGTCCCCCGGACGGTGACCAGACCGTTGACCCGGCTCGCCGAGGGGGGCTCGCTGATGAAAACAGAAGGCGCCACTCCATCGAAGCTGAACTCCCGGGTCAGAAGGCTCTTCCTGCCCGCCCCGTCTTCGGCCTCGATGTACACCGTGTGGGACCCGCCGCTCAGCCCCGAGGTGGGGACCGTCAGGCTCCAGGCGGCGTAGGCGTTGGAGGTGGTCCCGTAGGCCACGGTTCCGGAGGAGAAATCGGCGTCCCCCACCTTGGCCCGCACCGCCGTAACGGTATTGGCATCCGAGGCGGCTCCGGTTATGGTGAAATCCGCCTTCTGGAAAAGCCCTCCCGGGTTCAGCGCCAGGGCCGGGTTGGCCCGGTCTATCCGGAAAGCCGTGGCGGCGCTGACTTTCTCGTTGGGAACGGGGGCGGCCCCGTCCAGAGCCCTCACGGTGATCCGGTAGCGTCCGTCCGAAAGGTTCAAGCCTCCGGACCCGAGATTCTTCGTCCAGGCCGTCACCGTCTGTCCCGAAGGCGACCCCAGACCGGTCCAGTCCTGGACCTGGGTCCAGGATGAGGCGCCGTAATCGTACCGCTCCACCCGGCTCTGGAGGACGAATACTCCCTGGGCGTCGGTGGAGCCTCCCTGGATCTTCGGCTCCCCCTCCAGAAGGACGGTGGTCCCGTCGGCTTCGATGTTGTTGAAAACGATCTCCGGGGCGGTGGTGTCCTTCCGGAATGCCCAGGTGGTCTGGGCGGTCCTTCCCGCCCCGTCCACCGCCGTCAGGGTTACAGTGTTCTGACCGTCCGCCAGGGGGTCGAAGACCGCCTTCGAGACGGTGTAGCTCCACGATGTGGACCCTCCGGATATGACCCCGGTGATGTCCACATCGGATCCGCCGCCGAGCCGGGCGTACACCTTGGACAGGGTCGCGTCCGAGGCGGTCCCGGTGAGGGTGAAGACATCACCGGATGCCACGGGCCCGTAGAGTCCCCCCGGCGCGGGGGAGGAAACGCCTATCACCGGAACCTGCCGGTCCAGTCGGAAGGCCACGGCCTTCCTGACGCTGGAGTTCCCGATGGAGTCGAAAATTCTGATGTCGATGCTGTGCCCGCCTTCGGAGAGGCTGTCCACCGGCACCGCCCAGACCACGCTCCGCCCGCTTCCCGTGACGGCCGCCGTGGTCCAGGGATCCGATTCCTGGGAGGAGTCCAGCCGGTATTCGAAGGCCGCCGCGTTGTCCGCGTATTCGTCGGAAAAACCACCCCGAATGACAGGAGTGGGGTCGGTGACGATGGTGTCGGCGCCTTCGATTATGGTGGAGAAAGAAATCGACGGCCCGGTGGTGTCCTTGTAGAACACCCTCTGCACCGTGTGGGCCCTGCCCACCTGATCCACCGCCTCCACCGCCAGGGTGTGGGGGCCTTCCGTCAGGAGGTTGAAATCCCCGGCGTCCAGATCGTAGGTCCAGGACTTCGTTTCCCCGGCGCCCGCGACCAGGGCGTCCTGGAAGGCGCCCCCGTCGAGGCTGAGGCGCAGGGATTCCAGGTTCTTTTCCACCACGCTCCCCGACACGGTGAAGGTCGTCCTGCCGGCGGAGTTGGGCGCCGGGGTCGTAATGGACGCCACCGGGGGAAGGGAGTCCAGGGTGAAGGAAACCGGGGAGGACTGGCCGAGAACCGCCGGGTCCCCGCCCAGCTTCGCCGCCGCATCGTCGTAGGCCCGGGCCTGCACCTGCTTAGCCCCGTCGGCGCCGATGCCCGGGGGAATAATGTAGGTGAATGTCACGTCCCGCCCGGATCCGGCAACGCCCGCCGGAGCCCAGCCGCTCCAGGCGGAGCCGTCATGGTAACGCACCTGAACGGTCCCGGCGGCCACGCCGTCGTCGTCGGTGACGGTCCCCCTGACGGTGTATCCGCCGCCGACGAAAGAGCCGGCCCCGGGGCTGGTCAGGGTCACCACCGGGGTGTCGGTGGACTGATCCACCGTAAAGGCCCGGGAACTGAGGCTGTCGTTCAGGGCCCGGTCCCGGGCCATCACATACAGCCTGTAGGCGGTGTTGTCCGAAAGAGAAGCGGTGTTCACCAGGGCGGTGTAGGGCGCCGCCGCGAAGACGGTCCCGCCTGGGGCGCCATAATCCGCCGGGGCCGGATCGGCCGCCGGAAGGACCCACCACGTCACTCCTGTAAGACCGTTATTGTCCGAGGCGGAGGCGGTGAACCGGATGCTGCCGTTGACATAATCGGTCCCCCCGGAACTCACCACCGGGTTGAGACTGACGATCTCCGTCAGCGGCCCCTGGGTATCCACCACCACGCTCCGGCTCAGCAGGGAGGTCTTGCCCGCCGCGTCGGTGACGGTGACGATGTACTCGTATATTCCGTCCGCGAGCCCGGCCCCCCCTCCCACGGTCTGATTGACCGTGACGGGCTGGCTGGTGGAGGAGTAATCACCGCTGAAGACCTGGGTTCCGTTCCGGGTCACCAGGACATTGGCCAGTTCATTGCTGTCGTGGGCGGTGAAGGAGAAGGAGAAGTTCCCCCGGGCATAACTGGTCCCGCCCACGGTGTTTATGGTTCCCGGGCCGAAGCTGAAACCCTGAATCTCCGGGGCCGCGTGGTCGACCATGAAGGAAGCCGTCGCCGCGGAAGGGCTCCAGTTGCCCGCCGCGTCCCGGGCCCTCACATGAAGCGCCCGGCGTCCCTCCTCCGCGGGCAGGAAGTTCAGGGTGGCCGACCAGACCGCCCCGCCGGCGGCCGGGCTCCAGGAGGAAAAATCTCCCGGGGGGGAGGCGGGAGGAGTCGTCACGTAATAGCGTGTCTCCGCTATGGCGCTCACCCCGCCGAAGTCCGCCGCCGTCCCTCCGGCGGACAGGGCCGTGCCCTGCACCACGGCTCCGGGAGTGGGGCTGGTTATGGTCACATCCGGGCCGGTGAGGTCCACGGTGACGACCCGGCTCAGCGCCGCGGTCCTGTCCGCCTGGTCGGTTACGGTGATGCCGTAGCTGAAGATCCCGTCCTCCAGAAGGGGATTCGCCGGGTTCGCCGGGTTCCGGGGCAGGTTCCCCAGGGTCCAGGCCTGGGAGGTCCCCGCGGCGGCGGTGTCGAGCACTTCCACCGCAGGCCCCGCCCCCTTGGTCTGGACGATCTTCAGGTTCTTAAGCCCGTTGCTGTCCCCCAGGAGCCCTCCCAGCCCGAACTCGCCGTTTATGGACGCCGCAGCCGCGCCCACCGCCGTCTCCGTCACCGTGGGAGCCGCCTGGTCGATGCCGAAGGTCCGGGTCACGGCGGCGCTCCAGTTGCCCGCCGCGTCGGAGGCCTTCACATGCAGTGTCCTGCGCCCTTCGCCCAGGGCCGACAGGTTGATGGACGAGTTCCAGTTCGTCGTTCCCGAAGCGGCGGTCCATGAGTTCACATCCCCGGGAGGCGCCGCCCCCTCGTTCCCGACCCAGTAACGGACCTGGGATATGGAGCTGGTGGCGTCCGAGGCTGTCCCCTGGATGGATGCGGAGGCCCCGGAGAGCCACTGGTCCGCCCCCGGCGCCGCCACCGCCGCAGCGGGGGCCACCGTGTCCACGGTGAAGGCGAAGGACCCGGTGGAGAGTTTTCCGAACCTGTCCCGGCCCCGGAGGGAGACCGTCCTGGGCCCTTCCCAGCTTCCGCCGAATAGGGAGGAGGACCCGCCACCCACGGTGACGGACCAGTTGCCCGCCGTAACCGGAACCGTGACCCACGTGGACGGCGCGTCGGGGAAGGCGGCCTCGATGTACGGGTCCGAGCCGCCGGGAGTAATCGTGGCCAGACCGTTCACGTCGGAGGCGGTTCCCGAAAGGGCGAAGGTCCCGCTCTGATAGGTCCCCGCCCCCGGGGAGGTCGTCGCGATGGTGGGGGGAGCGGTGTCGATGACGAAATACACCGGGCCTATGCTGCTGGTGGCCTTGGGCTTTCCTTCTTTAAAGCCGGGATCGTCGCTGAACTCCAGCTCGAAACGATGAACCCCCTGACCCAGGGAATCCACATTGTGGGAAAAGGAAACACTCTTCCCCGCCGGACCCAGAGAGTCGATGGTCCCCACCGGCGTCCCGTTCAGTTTGAGAATCACCGAAGAGGGATCTATCCTGTCGTCGTCTTCCAGGGCGCCCCGGAGCCGGGCGTTGGTGTCCAGAAGGTTGACGCCCCCGACCCCCGCCGCAGCGGCGGTGGTGATGGAGGTGTCGATATCCGTCATGGTCACCGTGGGAAGATCGGTGGCCTGACGCACATGGACCTTCCGGCTGAGGACCGCGTCGTTCCCCGCCCTGTCCCGGGAGAAGAGGTAGAAGGTGTAATCGGTTTCGTCGGTCAGCGCCGTGGAGTCCAGTTTGATGGTGGGTTTCGAGCAGGAGCAATCGCTCCCCCCCGGGCTGTCGTAACCCGTGGGGGCGGGATCGGCGGTCTTCAGCATCCACCACCTGCTCCCCAGGATTCCGTTGGCGTCGGAGACCACGGCGTCGATCTGGACCATCCCGTTGATGTACTCGACCAGGGGAACCGAGCCGTCCGAAACGGTGGGGGAAAACTTGGTGAACTCCAGGCTGGGTTTGGTGGTGTCGATGATGATGGTGCGATAGAGCT
Organism: Spirochaetota bacterium; assembly: GCA_029562045.1. Taxonomy (GTDB): domain Bacteria; phylum Spirochaetota; class Spirochaetia; order DTKZ01; family DTKZ01; genus JAKQWJ01. Next base: position 8,506 of record JAKQWJ010000031.1, read on the forward strand.
CCGCGAGACCCCCGGTGTCTTTGCTCACCGCTTCGATCTTGAACTCGTAGCTCCCGTCCTCTGATCCGTCGGTGGAAACGGGTATCTGGGCGTCCAGGGTCCGGATGGGGCTCCCATTGTCGTCGGCGGACCAGGGGACGTTCACCGCCGGGAACCCTTCCCGGGTCTTCCGGAGGGTCACCGATTCGATCCCGTTGGCATGTTGCGCCGTCACCCGGAACTGAAAACTTTTTCCCGCGTAATTCACCCCGCTCACGGTATTAACATCTCCGGCGGTGAAGGCGAAGCTCAGCTCCGGCGGAACTTCGCTGCTGGTGACCTTCACCTTGTAGGGGTCGGATCCGATGGGGGGGACGATGGTCTCGTCGCCGCTGAGATCCATGGCCCGGACCCTGAGCCGGAAATCCCCCACCTGGCCGTCCCAATCATCTTCCAGGCGATACCGGAAGTCGGTGGCCTTTTTCGCCTCCGTCAGCCCGATCCGGTCGTCCCAGCCCGGCTCGGGCGTGCCGTCCTTCCAGAATTTGATCTGGGGGTACCCCACGGCCACGCCATGCAGGTCGGTAACGATGCCGATGATGGCGCCGTTCATCGCCACCTTGGGCGGGTCATCGGGGTCGTAGCCCGCATTTATGGCGGGAACCTGGATTTCGATCTGGGGAGGAGCATTGTCTATGGTAAAAACCAGTTCTTCCGTATCGGCTTTTTTCGCCGAATCGTCGATGACCCGGAGGATCACCTTCAGGGGGCCGTTGGTGTACGGGGGCGCTCCGGTGTCCAGTTCGTGCCGCCAGACCCGGGTCACCGGATCGTACTCGGTAACATCGCTCCAGGTCGCCCCGGAGTCGAAGGAAATCCGCACCGCCGTGACCCCTCCGTCATCGGTGGCCTTTCCGGTGAAGGTCACCACCCCCTTGAGAAAATCCCCCGGCTGGGGGCTTTCCAGGGTAATCTCCGGCCGGTTGACATCGACCTTGTCTCCCAGACCCGCCTCGAAGGGGTTCTTGCAGCCTCCCAGAAGGAGAAGAAGGGCCGCGGCGACGATGGTGATCTCGGAACCGAGTCTGGTTTTTACGGACATGGGCAACCTCATGCACCTATATATATCACGGCGGGAATAAAACACCCGGTTCCATTGTCGGCAATGAGATTGTTTAATTTTAACTATAGCAGCGGTTTATCGGGAGCCTTCAGCGGGCTCCCCGGGCTTCTACGGGCCAGACCGCCTCCACCCTCCCGTCCCGGACGACGAAGATCTCGTCGTAGAGGTTGACGGTGGTGCAGCAGTGGCTGGGCACCAGTTTGACCCTGTCCCCCGGCCGAAGCTCCGCGGCGCCGGGAAGGATCCTCCCCGTGGCGTGCTCCTCCGAGAGTTTCAGGATCTCCAGTCCGGGGAAGGAGAGCGGCCGGGGCGGCTCCCTCTCCACGGAGATGGACTTCATGCCGCAGTCCAGCACCACCGTGTCCGGCCCGGGGCGGCTTATCACCGTGGCCAGCGCCGTCAGGGCGTATTCGAAGGGAAGGTCCAGCTTCCCGTAGGTCAGATCCATGAAAATATAGGACCCCGTCTGCAGCTCGGTGATTCCCGAATAGTCCCCGGCGATGTCGAAGGTCCCGGTCCCTGCGGCGCTGACGATCTCCACCGGGATCCCCGCCCGCCGCACCGCCTCCGCGGTCTCCACCAGGCCGGCGTTGGCTTTCCGGCCCGCGTCCTCCCGATCCGCCCTGTCCCCGATGAAAACCGCGTGCCCCTCGTAGCCCATGAGGCCCCGGAAGACCAGGCCCGGCAGCTCCGACGCCGCCCGGGCCAGCCGGATGGCGTCCTCAGGCGACCGGACCCCGCATCGGCCCATCCCCACGTCCACCTCGACGATGACGCCCAGCCGGGCGCCCCGGGCCGCCGCCTCCCGGGACAGGTCTCTCAGGTTTTCCCGCGAGTCCACCGCCACCATGAGGTCCGCCCACCGGGCCAGAGCCGCCGCCCGGCGGACCTTGTCCTCCCCCACCACCTGGCTGGTGACGAGGATATGATCCAGCCCGGCGTAGATCATGGCCTCCGCCTCGCCCAGGGTGGCGCAGCAGAGCCCGATGGCCCCCCGGCGCATCTGAATGTGTCCGATCATGGGCGTTTTGTGGGTCTTGGCATGGGGCCGCAGAGCCACCCGCCGGCCCGCCAGGAAGGCGTCCATCCCGTCCAGGTTGCGTTCAAAGGCCGCCGCGTCCAGGACCAGGGCCGGCGTGGGGATGGAGGCTTCGGGAAGCCCGACGAGAAAGGTTTTATTCATGAGAGACTCCTTAATTATCCCATATTTTCACTGTTACACCGGTCTCCCGGCAAAAAACCAGCCTTTTTCTAGATCAACAACGTATGATTCAAAACCTTGCCTGTGAACAGCTTTTTCTCCCTGACGAGTGGTGATCACCGTTGTTCCCGTTCCAAGGACCATCCCATCCAGCATAATGACCTTCCCCCCGTTAACGGCTGCATACGCCTGCCCCACGTCTCCTTCCAACACAGTAATGTCGGCATTGGCTCCGATCCCCAGATGACCTTTATCCTTGAGTCCCAGAATTTTAGCCGGATTTGTGCTGGTCTTCAGGACAAACTCTTTCCAACTTAGCATATCTAACCGCACCAATGCTGTACCCTTTTCCACAAGAAAGTTCCTAGGGATGGCACCTCCGTCAGTGGCCATTGCGTCCACAATAAAATGACCATTTCGCCTTTTTCCTGTTGCCAATAGAAAACGAGTCGAAGCCGGGGTGACCGGAAAG
>JAKQWJ010000054.1 GCA_029562045.1 Spirochaetota bacterium
GTATCCACCTATTACGGGGAAGACACCTTCAATATCAACATCATGAAGGTCAAGCTCCCGGGGGCCACCTACCGGAAGATCATCGATGCCATCCACGAAGGCACCCTTCTGGACATCGAAACCGCCAACATCGTAGCCCACGCCATGAAGGAGTGGGCGATCGAGAAGGGGGCCACCCACTTCGCCCACTGGTTCCAGCCCATGACCGGCATGACGGCGGAAAAGCACGACGCCTTCATCGACGTCACCGGGGTCAGCGCCGTCATCGAACGGTTTTCGGGCAAGCAGCTTGTCCAGGGCGAACCGGACGCCTCGAGCTTCCCCAGCGGCGGCATCCGGGCCACCTTCGAGGCCCGGGGCTACACGGTCTGGGACATGTCCTCCCCGGCCTTCATCCGGCGCAACGGCATCTCCACGACCCTGTGCATCCCCACCGCCTTCTTTTCCTACACCGGCGAAGCCCTGGACAAGAAGACCCCGCTGCTCCGCTCCAACCGGGCGGTGAGCAAAAGCGCCCTGAATATCATGAAGCTGCTGGGGAGCAAGGACATCCGGGGCATCTATGCCACCCTGGGACCGGAGCAGGAGTATTTCCTCATCGACGCGGATTACTTCTACAAGCGCCCGGACCTGGTCCTGGGCGGCCGGGCCGTGGTGGGCGCCCCGCCGGCCAAGGGTCAGGAGCTGGAGGACCAGTACTTCGGAAGCATCAAGGAGAGGATCTCCTCCTACATGCACGACATGGAAGAAGAGCTGTTCAAGCTCGGCATCCCCGCCAAGACCAGGCATAACGAGGTGGCCCCCAGCCAGTTCGAACTGGCACCGGTATTCGAAGAGGCCAACCTGGCTATCGATCACAACCAGATCACCATGGACACCATGATATCGGTGGCCAAGAAGCACAAGCTGGCCTGCCTCCTCCATGAAAAGCCCTTCGCGGGGATCAACGGTTCCGGCAAGCATCTGAACTGGTCCCTGTCGGACAACAAGGGGAACAACCTCCTCAATCCCGGGAAGACACCCCAGGACAACATCCAGTTCCTCATCTTCCTCATCGCTGCCATCCGGGCCGTTTACCGCCACGCCGACATCCTCCGCGCCTCCGTGGGCACCTACGGCAACGATCACCGGCTCGGGGCCAACGAGGCACCCCCGGCCATCATCTCCGTATTCCTCGGCGCCCAGCTTACCAAGATCCTGGAGGATATCGAGAGCGGCAAGGCGACCAAGGCGACGGACAGCGAGATCATCGACCTGGGCATTTCTTCGCTCCCCGTGGTCAGCAAGGACAGCACCGACCGCAACCGGACCTCCCCCTTCGCCTTCACGGGGACCAAATTCGAGTTCCGGGCCGTGGGTTCGTCCCAGTCCATCTCCTTCCCCGCCACCGTCCTCAATACCATCGTGGCGGAAAGTCTGGACGATCTGGCGGAGAAGATCCAGGCCGCCCTGGCCAAGGGAGGCAGCCTCAATCAGTGCGTCCTGGCCGTCCTCAAGAAGGAGTTGAAGGAAATCAAGCCGGTGCTCTTCAACGGCGACAACTATACCGCGGAATGGGAGCGGGAAGCCGCCCGCCGGGGTCTCCCCAACAACAAGACGACCCCGGAGGCCCTGAAGGCCCTGATCACCAAAAAGGCCCTCGCCCTCTTCGAGAAGTACCGGGTGCTTTCCAATGTGGAACTCAAGTCCCGCTA
>JAKQWJ010000059.1 GCA_029562045.1 Spirochaetota bacterium
TCATCCAGACCAGGATGACGGACAAGCTCAACGAGGAGCAGAAAAAGGCCCTCTCGTCCCAGATACCCATGGGGCGGCTGGGGCAGCCCGAGGATGTGGCCAAGGCGGCTCTTTTTCTCGCCTCCGATCTTTCTTCATATATAACGGGGCATGTGGTCCATGTCACCGGCGGTCTGGGGATGTAAACGATGAAAAAACGGATCGTGGTGACCGGTCTGGGCGCCCTGACCCCCCTGGGGAACTCGGCTCCCGCCACCTGGCAGGCCATCAGAGAGAGCACGTGCGGCGTGGGGCCCATCACCCGCTTTGATACCGAGGGGTTCGCCACCCGTATCGCCGCGGAGGTGAAGGGCTTCGACCCCCGGTCGGTGATGGACGGCAAGGAAGCCCGCAAGATGGACCTTTTCTCCCAGTACGCGGTAGCCGCTTCCATCGAGGCCATGACCGACGCGGGCCTGCCCCGGGGGTCCTACGATCCCGTCCGATGCGGGGTCATCCTGGGGGTCGGAATCGGGGGCTTCGAATCCTTCGAAGCCGGCCATCGGGCGATGGTGGAGAAGGGCCCCGGCCGCATCCCCCCCATGACCATCCCCAAACTCATCGCCAATATCGGCCCCGGCAACGTGGCGATCCATCTGGACCTTCAGGGTCCCTGCTACACCGTCACCACCGCCTGCTCCTCCGGCACCGACGCCATCGGCAATGCGGTCCGCTGGATCGAAAACGGGACCCTGGACTATGTCCTCTGCGGCGGCGTGGAGGCCACCATCACCCCCTTCGGGATCGGGGGCTTCAACGTCATCCAGGCCCTGAGCACCCGGAACGACGCGCCGGAGAAGGCCTCCCGTCCCTTCGACAGGGACAGGGACGGATTCGTCATGGGCGAGGGAGCGGGCATCCTGGTGCTGGAAGACCGGGACCATGCCCTGGCCCGGGGGGCGAAGATCTACGCCGAGTACGGCGGTTACGGCATCACCTGCGACGCCAACCATCTCACCGCACCCCACCCGGAGGGGAGGGGAGGCATTGCGGCGATCCGGATGGCCCTGGCCGACGCAGGGCTGCGGCCCGAGGACATCGACTACATCAACGCCCACGGCACCTCCACGCCCACCAACGACCCCATCGAGACCAGGGCCATCAAGGCGGCCTTCGGCGACCATGCCCGGCGGCTCCGGGTGTCGTCGACCAAAAGCATGACGGGGCACATGCTGGGCGCCGCCGGCGGCATCGAGGCCATCATCTCGATCCTGGCCATCCGGGACGGCTTCTATCCCGCCACCATCAATCTGGACAACCCGGATCCGGAGTGTGACCTGGATTATGTGCCCCACCGGGGGGTGGCCGGCCCGATCCGGGCGGCCATGTCCAATACCTTCGGCTTCGGGGGTCACAACGGCATTCTGATTTTCAAGAAGCACCCGACCTAGGACCGGGGTCCGGGGCGGGGGGGGGCGGCATGGGAGCGGCCTCCCCGCCGCATGTTTTCGAGGCCCCCGCTCCCGTCAATCCCATCGCCATGGCCC
>JAKQWJ010000065.1 GCA_029562045.1 Spirochaetota bacterium
CCGGGACGCCTCAGGACGCCCCATCCCCACGGGTAAAGCGCTTCCACGGCTCCGTGGAGCTGAACCCCCTGCGGGTGGGCCGGGACGCAGGCCGCATCGCCGAGGAAATCATCTCCCACCTGGCCACCCAGAACGGGGCCCGGCTTACCATCACCCTGGACATCGACGCCGAACTCCCCGATGGAGCCTCGGACAGCCTGATCCGCACCGTAACGGAGAATGCCCGGACCCTGGGTTTTCGCAACCAGGGGTTTGAGAAGGAGTAGGGGGGCAGTTTTCAAATTTTAAAAGGTGAGCTGGAAGGTGAGCCGGTTAAACCCGGGACAGGAGGCCAATAGGCCAGGCGATGGTAATTATCATTGCTGTAAAGAGAAATTTTCTCGGGCTGGCGGGATTTGAACCCGCGGCTTCTTGGTCCCGAACCAAGCGCGCTAGCCACTGCGCTACAGCCCGAAAAAAAACCCCCGCCGAAGGGAGGGGGAACGGGAGCGACGGGACTTGAACCCGCGATCTCCGGCTTGACAGGCCGGCGCGATAACCAGCTTCGCTACGCCCCCATTTCGCTAGGGGATAGTAAAGATATTTCCGGTTTGTGTCAACAGGTCGGGCCTGCGGCGGCCCAAATCGGGGGAAGGCCGCGGCGCGCCGCGGGGGAGGATTTTTCCCGGGAGCAGGTCCGGTAGCCGCGCCTTGACGGCATGCTCCGATTTTGATTTAATTTCCCTATCCGGAGGAAGAGGAATGAGTGACATTATCGGGTCGGACAAAAGGAATTCCGCGTGGGTCGAAAAGATCCGTTTCGCGGAAAAACTGAAGGGCGGCGTCATCATGGATGTGGTCAACGCCGAGCAGGCGAAGATCGCCCAGGATGCCGGGGCCGTCGCCGTCATGGCCCTGGAGAGGGTCCCGGCGGACATCCGCGCCCAGGGCGGGGTGGCCCGGATGTCGGACCCGAAGCTGATAAAAGAGATACAGAAGGCGGTGACGATCCCCGTCATGGCCAAGTGCCGCATCGGGCACATCATGGAGGCGCGGATCCTGGAAGCCCTGGAGGTGGATTTCATCGACGAGAGCGAGGTCCTGACCCCGGCGGACGACCGTTTCCATGTGTTCAAGCACGACTACACCGCGCCCTTCGTCTGCGGATGCCGCAATCTGGGGGAGGCCCTCCGCCGGATCGGCGAGGGGGCGGCGATGATCCGCACCAAGGGCGAGGCCGGGACGGGGGACATCGTGGAGGCGGTCCGGCACATGCGGACGGTGATGGACGACCTTCGCCGGATCCTGGGTCTGCCCCGGGACGAGCTGATGAGCGCCGCCAAGGAGATGGGCGCCCCCTTCGATCTGGTTCTGGAAGTGTCCCGGACCGGGAAGCTTCCGGTGCCCAACTTTTCCGCCGGGGGGGTGGCCACGCCGGCGGACGCGGCGCTGATGATGGCGCTGGGCGCGGAAGGGGTCTTCGTGGGCTCCGGGGTCTTCAAGTCCAAAGACCCCATCCGGCGGGCCCGCGCCATAGTCCAGGCGGTGGCCCACTTCCGGGACCCGAAGAAGCTGGCGGAGATCTCCACGGACCTGGGGGAACCCATGGTGGGGATAAGCTCCCGGGACCTGGACGAAGGGCAGAAGCTCGCCGGCCGGGGATGGTAGAAAGGGCATGACAGCCTCAGGCGGGAAATCCGGTCCGCCGCCGGCTCTCCGGGGGCGGCGGGCCCCCGTCCGGACGGAGGTCTGAGGGTGCGGGTTCTCACCGCCCGGTATTCGGGTTTCTGCCCCGGAGTGGTCCAGGCGGAAAGAAAGATTTTCCGGGCCCGGGAAAAACTCACCGGAGAACAGATTTCGGTCCTGGGCTACCTGATCCACAACCAGACCTACATCGACCATCTGGCGGAAAAATCCATCCGGACCATTCAGACCCCCGGAGAGGCGCCTCCGGGGAGCGTCCTGGTTCTCCGGACCCACGGCCTGGACCGGAAGGTGGAGGAGGAGCTGCAGGGCCGCTACGAAATGCTGGACCTCACCTGCCCGAAGGTCAAGAAGGTTCAGCTCATCATCAGGGATTACTCCCGGCGGGGCTTCTTCGTCCTGATCACCGGGAAGCGGAACCATCCCGAGGTGCAGGGGCTTCTGAGCTACGCGGAGAAGGCGGAGGTCCTGGAAACCCGCGGGGATGTGGAGCGTTTCGCCTCGGCGCTGATGGGTTCCCCCATCGGGAAGATTCTGATCCTTTCCCAGACCACCGGCGAGGCGGAGCTGTTCGAATTTGCGGGCCTGCGGGTAAAAGAGGCGGCGGAGGGGCTGGGCATCCCGGTGGAAATTCACGACTCCATCTGCTCCATCACCTCCCTCCGGGAGAGGGAGGCGGCGAAACTGCAGAAGGAGGTGGATGTCACCTTCGTCATCGGCGACCGGATGTCCTCCAACGCCACCAAGCTCTTCAACATCCTGGCCGCCGGGGCGAAGGACACCTATTTCGTCAGCAGCCGGGAGGAGCTGGAAGGTCTGGGGCTGGACTTCTCCTCATGGAAAACCGCCCAGGTGGTGTCCTCCTCATCGACTCCCTCCTTCGTGGAGCGGGAGGTGGTCTCCTTCCTGGAAGCCTTGTAGACCCGCCTACTTCGTCCGTCCCAGATTGAAGGCCAGAAGCTCCTCCAGCATTTCCCGCCAGGGTTCCCCCTTTCCCGCGGCAAGGGAGGTGATGAGCCTCCCGGCCTCGGCGGAAAGCCCGTCCACCAGGGCCGCCACCTCCCCGCGGACGCCCGATGTCTCCAGCTGTTCCCGGACGAAGTCCAGGTCCGCCGCGGAGGGGGCAGGCCCGCCGAAAACGGCCGCCAGCCTGTCCCGGGCCGGGCCCGCGGCGCGGCGGAACAGAATTTCCCGGTACAGGGTCTTCTTGTTTTCCGCGACATCCGAACCCACGGGTTTGCCCAGTTCCGCCTCCCGGCCCCAGATGCCCAGCTCGTCGTCCTTGATCTGGAAAAGCAGGCCCAGAGTCTCGCCCAGCCGGGTGAAGTCGTCGACGGCGGCCTCGCCGGCCCCGGCGAGAACGAGGCCCGCGGCGAAGGGGAGGGAAAAGGTGTACCGTCCCGTCTTGTAGCGGTACATCGCCAGGGTTTCTTCCCGGGAGATGGGCCGGTCCGACGCCCCGTTGTGGACATCCGCCATCTGGGCCAGACCGACGTACTGGAGTTCCCGGCTGAAGAGGCGCAGCAGCCGGCATGCGGTCCCCGGGTCGGACCGCAGGGAGGCGAGGATCTCGAAGGCAAGAAATATGGCGATGTCCCCGGCGCAGATCCCCAGGGCCTCCCCGACCCGGTCGGCGTCCCGGAGCCCCTCGGCGGCGCAGAGGCTCCGGTACTGGGCGTGCACCGAGGGCTTGCCCCGGCGGACCAGGTCCCGGTCCATGATGTCGTCGTGAATAAGGAAGGCGGACTGAAAGAGCTCCATGGCTGCCCCGGCGGCAACGGCATCCCCGAGGGCCAGGCCCCGGTGCATGTCGTGGGTGAAGCGGACCAGCCCGCCCCGGATCATCTTGCCCCCGGAGAGGAAGTCCCGGAGCCGGGGCAGGGTGTCCGGACCCCAGCGGTTGATTTTCCCGTAATCTTCCCCGACTTCGGTGAAAAAATCGTCCAAAAAGCCCAGCATGGCTTTTTTCGTTTCGGCAAGGAACGCGAGCATGGAGGGGAGGATAGCACGGATCGGGGGCTTCATCAATCGCGCCCATTCCGGAGAGTTCGGAAAAAAAAACCGCGGAATAATGAGGTGTTCCGGTGAATCGGGGAAAAATGAGCGAAAAATCGGCAGAGAATGAACGTTGTTTTAAAAAAAAACGTCATTTTCGCGTAAAAATGGTGTAAATTTTACGCTTTGGATATGGAACCCCTTGACTCTCCGCAGAAATAAGTATATTTCTTGGAAACTGTTTTTCTGTGAAGGAGATCTGGGATGAAACAACGAACCGGCGCCGAGCTGATCATCGACGCGATCCAGCAGCAGGGGGTGGAGTACATATTCGGTCTTCCCGGCGGAAACGCCATTCCCATGTACGACGCCCTGGTGGACTCGCCCATCAAACTGATCCTCACCCGGCACGAGCAGGGGGCGGTGCACATGGCCGACGGCTACGCCCGCTCGTCGGGAAAGACGGGAGTCGTTCTGGTCACATCCGGACCCGGGGCCACCAACACCATCACCGGCATCCTCACCGCCCATATGGATTCGGTGCCCCTGGTCATCATCTGCGGCCAGCAGCTCACCACGAACCTGGGGATGGACGCCTTCCAGGAGGCGGACATTTCAGGGATATCCTTTCCGGTGGTCAAGCATTCCTACCTCATCAAGGATCCCCGGGACATCCCCCGGATCATGAAGGAGGCCTTCCATCTGGCCAACTCCGGGCGGCCCAGCCCGGTGCTCATCGACGTGCCCAAGAATATCTCCAGCGCCTCCTTCGTTCCGGACCTGACCGAGGCCCCGCAGCTTCCGGGCTACCGGATCCCGAAGGAGGGAAGGCTGGAAGACATCGAGTTGGCCGCCACCCTGCTGGAGAGGGCGGAGAGGCCGGTCATCATCTGCGGACAGGGGGTCATCATCTCCGGGGCGGAGAAACCCCTGCGGTATCTGGCGGAGAGGATGAGCATCCCGGTGACCACCACGCTGCTGGGCAAGGGGGGTTTCCCCGAGACCCACGAACTGAGCCTGGGAATGCCGGGGATGCACGGCACCGCCTACGCCAACAAGGCCCTGAACGCCTGCGACCTGGTGATGTCCGTGGGCTCCCGCTGGGACGACAGGATCGTCGGTAATGTGTCCAAGTTCTGCGTCACCGCCAAGAAGATCCACATCGACATCGACCAGGCGGAGATCAACAAGATCGTCAAGGTGGATTGCGGAATCGTGGGGGATGCGAAAACCGTCCTGGAGGAGCTGAACGGCATCCTCCGTCAGGGCAGGACCAACGGCTGGCTCCGGCAGATCTCCCAGTGGAAGCGGAATTTCCCGCTGAAGTACCGGAAGGAGGGCAAGCTGAAGGCTCAGCATGTCATCGACGAGATGTACAAGCTGACGGAAGGCAAGGCCATCGTCACCACCGACGTGGGGCAGCACCAGATGTGGGCCGCCCAGTTCTACAAGACCGACAGTCCCCGGAGCTGGATCTCCTCCGGCGGAGCGGGGACCATGGGCTTCGGCTTTCCCGCCGCCATCGGCGCCCAGCTGGCGAATCCGGACAGGACCGTGGTGGCCATCGTCGGGGACGGCGGCTTTCAGATGACTCTCTTCGAACTGTCCACGGCCTTCGTGCAGAAGCTGCCGCTGAAGATCCTCCTCATCAACAACAACTACCTCGGCATGGTGCGTCAGTGGCAGAACATGTTCTACGACAACCGCCTCTCCGGGGTGGACCTGGAGGGAAATCCCAACTTCGTCAAGCTCGCCGAAAGCTACGGCTGCAAGGGCTTCCGGATCCGGCGCAGCGCCGACGTGCGCCGGGTGCTGAAGGAGGCCCTGGCCTACAACGACGGGCCCTGCCTCATCGACGCGGAGGTGGAGAAGGAAACCAATGTATTCCCCATGATCCCCGCCGGCGCGAGCCTGGGGGACATGATACTGGAACCGCCGAAGGTGAAACTGGAAAAACCGGTGGGAGGAACATGAAATGGAAACACTGCTGAACGGTCAGGGAAAAAAACACACCATAAGTCTTCTGGTGAGCAACAAGCCGGGGGTGCTGATCCGCATCGCTCTGGTCTTCGCCCGGCGGGGCTACAACATCGACAGTCTGGTGGTATCCCCGTCCCAGGACCCCGCCTTCTCCGTCATGAACATCATGGCCACCGGGGAATCGAAGACCCTGGACCAGATACTGAAGCAGCTGAACAAGCTGGTGGATGTCATCCATGCCCGGGACCGGACCGGGGAGAACATCATCGAGAGGGAGCTGGCCATCGTCAAGGTCCGCTGCGCCCCGGAGGCCAGGACCGACATCCTGCAGATCGCCCAGGCTTTCAGCGGCGAGATCGTGGACCTGTCGGACAAGAGCGTAACCCTCCAGGTAGCGGGGACCACGGAGAAGCTGGACGCGGTGAACAAGATCTTCGAACCCTACGGGGTCATGGAAAGCGTCAGGACCGGCAAGATCCTGATGGCCCGGGGAGAGGAAGCCACCGCCTGACAGGCCGGGGCGGCGCCCCCTGCGCCCTGGGGTTCGCCGATACAGGGAGCCCGGAGCTTGTTCCCGGGCCGCCCCTCCCCGATGAGGCCGTCGTATAGGGAACCCGGGAGGCCGTCTGCGAAGGAGCCGCCTCTTACGCGGGCCGGCCCATCCGGGGGCGGCCCGAGGCGGCGGCGGTGACGCGGACTTCCAGAAGGATCTCCCCATCCAGGGCCCGGCCGGTCAGGTCCCGCCGGCTTGCCCGGACATCAGGGTTCTCCGCCCCCGCCCGCCGGGCCAGGCTCTCCGCTTCGGCCCGGGCCCGGGCCTCCCCGTGACGGACCGCCTCCTCCAGCTCCGGAAAGTCCCGGGCCCCCTCCGGGCCGTGCACCCGGTATCCCCCCGCATCCGCCAGAGGTTCGATGAGGACCTCCACCTTCTGAAAGACATTCCCCGCCACGGCTCCCACCGCTCCCGCCACCTCGGCGTGGCGGGGGATGACCGTCTCCGTGGACAGCATGCCCCCGACCCGGGGGTAGTAGGTGGCGGCGGGGGCGCCGATTCCGACGATCTTCCGGGCAAGGGCGAAGCTGACCTTCACCGATGGGGGGCCGGCGTCCCCGTCGCCGTTCGCGAAGCCGCCTCCGAAGGCGGCGGACGCAAAGAAGGAGAAGAGATCCCGGCGCCGGCCCACCTCGATACCGTTCCCCTCCGCCAGGGAGGTTTCCAGGACCGCCGAGGCGGATGCGGCGCAGACCTCCAGGTACACCCTCCGGCACAGCTCCCGGATGTCTTCCCGAAGGCCGCCCCGGCGAAGAAAAAGCCTCGCCGCCGCCTCCGCCGCCTCCCGGTTCCAGCCGTTCTGATAGCCCAGGACATGGGCGGCGTCGCTGGGGGTGAAGCCCGCCAGGATCACCGCCCCGGCGGCAGCGAGGCGGGCGAGATCCCGCCGGAGGAGGTAGGGGGACTCCGCCGCCTCCACCAGGTCCGTCAGCGGGCGGGGAGCCTCCCGCACCGCCCGGAGGATCTCCCTCTGGGTGGTGGTCAGCTCCCCTTCCCGGAGCGCGCCCGGGGCGGGG
>JAKQWJ010000089.1 GCA_029562045.1 Spirochaetota bacterium
ACCAGGGTGATGCTCCGGCATGCCTGCTCGAAGAAGAAAGCCCGGCTCTCGGCGGTGGGGATGGCCTTCATCGCGTCCCGGTCCGCCGCCGGAGGCGGGGCGCCGCTTTTCAGATGGCGCAGCTTGGTCCGCAGGATTCTCTCCACCGCTTCCCGGATATGGGTCCGGAAGGCCGGGTCCCGCCGATACCGGGACAGGACCGCCCGCCAGATGAGGTCGTCCGTCTCCGGCGTCTGGGACAGCATGATCATGTCGTTCCCCGCCGCCAGTGCTTCGACGCAGACCTCGTGGAAGGGAAGGCCGTTGCGCTGGGCCCCGCTCATGTACAGGTCGTCGGTGATCAGAATCCCGTCGAAGCCCAGCATCTCCCGGATGACCTTGCGGGAAAAGAAGGGGCTCAGGGAGGCGGGGCGGCGGTCCCCGGTTATCTCGGGGAAGCTGAGATGGCCCGAGAGGATGGCGGGGATTCTTTCCGATATCAGCAGCCGGTAGGGCAACAGGTCCCGGCTCCAGAGATCCTCGAAACTGTCCCGCAGGGTGGGCAGGATCCCGTGGGAATCCCCTTCGGCGTTGCCGTGGCCCGGGAAATGCTTGGCCGTGGCGATGACCCCCGCCCTGGCAATCCCCTTGTAGAAGGCCGTGGCCAGGGCGCCGGTGAGGACCGGATCGGAGGAGAAGGCCCGGGGGCCGATGACATGGGCCAGAGGGTTGGTGTAGACGTCCACGGTGGGGGCGAAGTTCATGTTGATCCCCAGGGCCCGGATTTCCCGGCCGATGTGGTAGCCCGAGTAGTAGGCGTCCGACGGAATCCGCGCCGCGCCCAGAGCCAGGTTTCCCGGGGTCACCGAGGTGGCTCCCTTCACGTGGCGGACCCAGCCCCCCTCCTGGTCGGTGGCCACGAAGAGGGGGATGCCGTGGCGGGTCTCGAAAGCGGCCTTCTGCATCCGGTCCACGCTGTCCGCCAGAACCGTAAGGTTCTCCGCGTTCCACCCGAAGATCTTGACCCCGCCGATGTTGCGGGCCCTGATCCAGGCCATCAGCTCCGGAGCGGGGTGGACGGAGGCGTAGCCCACCAGGAAAACCTGTCCGAGAATTTCCTCGTCGCTCATGGCATCCATCAGAGCCCCAACCCTCTCGCTCTCCGGGCCGGGCCGCCAGAAGGGGGGAAGCTCCCCCGCCGCCGGGGCGGGCCGCCGGAGAAAAAAGGCCAGGAGAAGGAGGGCCGGAAGGAATCCCCGTTTCATCCCCCGAAGACTCCTCAGAGGTAGGCCTGTCCCAGGATGTCGTCGATGTACTGGGCTGCGGAATGGGCCGCCACCGCCCCCTCGCCGGCGGCCACCACCAGCTGTCGGAAGGGGGTGGCCCGCACATCGCCGGCGCAGAAGAGCCCGGGCACCGAGGTCTGCATCCTCTGGTCGGTGAGGATATAGCCCCCCTCGTCTTTGGGGAGATCCGGAACGAGCCCGGTGTTGGGGATGGTGCCGATGAAGACGAAAACCGCGTCGGTGTCCTCCTCGTAGGTCTTCCCGGTGAGGGTGTCCTTCAGCGTAACCCTGCCCACCTTCTCCATCCCCATGGGGGTCTTCACCCCGTGGATCTTCTCCACCACCGTGTTGAACCGGACGTCGATGTTCGGACTCCGCAGCACCCGGTCCGCCAGGGACTTCTGGGCCCGGAAACGGTCTCTGCGGTGGACCATGACGATCCTGTCCGTCAGCTTGGCCAGGAACATGGATTCGTCACAGGCCGCGTCCCCGCCGCCCACCACCAGCATCTTCCGGTTCTTGAAGAAGGGGCCGTCACAGGTGGCGCAGTAGGAAACCCCCCGACCGGAGAGTTCCTTCTCTCCCGGGACCCCGAGAAAGCGATGCTGGGCCCCGGTGGCGAGGATCACCGCGTATGCGGTTCTGACGCCCTCGGTGGTGGCGACGGTGAAGATGTCCTTTTCCTTCGTCAGGGACTGCACCGAGGCGATGAGTATGTCGGCGCCGAAGTTCCGGGCCTGCTCCTCGAATTTCTGGGTAAAAACGTAACCGCTCACCGGTTCGGGGTAGCCGGGGTAGTTTTCCAGACCCTCGATGACCAGGGCCTGGCCTCCCAGGGCTGTTTCCTCGATGAGCAGGGTCCGCAGATTGGCCCGGGCTCCGTACTGGGCCGCGGTGAGCCCCGCCCCGCCCCCTCCGATGATGATGAGGTCCTTGTCGGGTTTCATCAGTCCTCCTCCCTTGGTCGCCACGTGATTTCCCAAAGATACAAAAAAGATCTGCCCGCGCAAAACCTATCATATTTCCCCGGACCTCTCAATCCGATAGGTTTCAATATCCCTTTCCGCCGCGCCGATAATCACAACATGGACGCAATCACCGAAACACTGAAAGAACTGGAAGCCGCCATGGACGGCGAGGCGGATAAGCTGGAAAAAATGGCCCAGACCGGGAGCGTCCTGCGCGCCCGGATACTGGACCGGAACTGGCCCCGTCTGGAGGACGAGGTGGGGAAAATGCGGACCCTGAGCGGCGAGGTCGCCGCCTGGGAAGAGAAGCGCAGCCTGCTGTACCGGGAAGCCCGGATAAAAAGCGGCGCTCCGCCGGAGGGGAGCTTTGCGGAGTTCCTGGCCCGCCTCCCCGGGGAGAGCCGGGAAGGTCTGGAGGAGCGGCGCCGGAGGCTCCGGGTGGCGGTGGATCGAGTGGGGAGCCTCACCGGCGGCATCGACGCCTACGTCCGCTCCAGCATGCGCACCATGGAGAAGGTCCTGGAGGAGTTCTTTCCTCCCCGACGCCTCAGGACATACACCCGGACCGGGGAAGTCCGGGGGGCGGACCACCCCCGGGTGGTGAGCCACAGTCTATAGGAGGAGCCGATGCAGTCCACGTTTTCCGGCATTGAGCTGGGCAAGCGGGGTCTGGTCGCCCACAGCCAGGGGCTCCAGACCACGGGGCACAATCTGAGCAACGCCTCCACCGACGGCTACTCCCGCCAGAGGGTGGAGATGAAGGCGACGGACCCGCTGTACCTGCCGGGTCTGAACCGGGAGGAGACCCCCGGACAGATCGGTCAGGGGACCGACGTGGCGTCCGTCGGCCGGATCCGGGACGAAATCCTGGAGGGCCGGATCGTCGCCCAGGCCGAGGCGGAGGGGTACTGGGCCGCCCGGGACCGCTACCTGACCATGCTGGAGAAGACCTACAACGAACCCTCGGATGTGTCGGTCCGGGCGAAGATGGACCGCTTCTGGAGCGGCTGGCAGGAACTGTCTCTCCACCCCTCGGAGATGGCCGCCCGCAGCGAAGTGCTGGAGCGGGGAAGGGCGCTGATCGACGGGATCCATGAACGCTACTATGGACTGAAGAGGATCCGGGACATGGCGGAGGAGGAGATCCAGGTTACGGTGGGGGAGATAAACGCCCTGACCTCGGACATCGCCGCGCTGAACGAAAAAATCCTGAAAGTCAGGGCCATGGGGGACATGCCCAACGACCTCCTGGACCGCCGGGACCTCCTGGTGGGCCGGCTGTCGGGAATCATCGACATCACCGTGGACCGGAGGGACCCGGACGAGTTCGTCATCCATACTGCGGGTTTTCACCTCGTACAGGGGCGGCATCATCGCTCTCTGGAGGTCCGGGGAAACCCGGATGACGACGGTTACGTTCAGGTCCTCTGGGATCGGGGAGGGGAGGTTTTTCAGGCCCGGGGAGGCAAGCTGGCCGCCCTTCTGGAAATCCGGGACGGCGATCTCCGGAAGGAGATCCAGAACCTGGACAGCATGACGGTGAACTTCATCGATCTGGTCAACGAGATCCACCGCTCCGCCTACGGGCTCAACGAAAAAACCGGCAACGACTTCTTCGTCGAGTATCCGGCCATCGGCAACCTGATGGGGAACTACGACCGGAACGGAGACGGCGACTACGACTCCTCCTACATCTTCCGGATCCGGGGAGCCCATAGCCTGCAGGCCCAGGAACAGATCGGCCTGGCGGGGGAGATGGTGTTTTCCGGCCCCCGGGGGGAGGTGCGGATCCCCTACCATCCCGTGGACACCGTGGAGGATCTGGTGGGGAGGATCAACAACTCCGAGGCGGAGGTCTCCGCCCGGCTGGACCGGGAGGGTCGGCTCGTTCTGAAGGCGGGCCCATCGGCGGATCCGGCCTTCCCGGATTTCGTCATCCGTCGGGTGGAGGATTCCGGACAGTTCCTCACCGGTTACGCCGGAATCCTGCGGAACTCCGGACCGGAGGGAGCCTACGGCTGGGGAGCGCCCGACGCGGTGCAGGCCCTCCGGGGAGGCGGTGTGGATTTCGCGGTGGCGCCCCTGTCCCACCCCTCCGCCTGGATCGAAGTCAACCGGGAATTGGCCCGGGAGCCCGCCTCCATAGCCGCAGCCTTCGGTGAAGCGGGGAGGCCCGGACGACCCGGGGACGGCTCGGCGGCCCTGGCGGTGGCTTCGCTGCGGAACCACCCGGTGATGATCGGGAAAACCACCACCTTCGACGGGTACTTCGCCGAGGTGGTGGCGGAGGTGGGCCTCAAAGGAGAGAGGGCGGAGATCGCCCTGGCCACCCAGGAGAGGATCATGAAGGACCTCCGGGACATGCGGGAGTCCATATCCGGGGTCAACATCGACGAGGAACTGTCCAACATGATCAAGTACCAGCACGGCTATGCCGCCGTGGCCCGCTTCATCTCGGAGGTCACCAGAATGATCGACACCATCATCAACAGGGTGGGGCATAGGCCATGAAACGGATCAGCACCAACATGCCCAACGACGACATGCAGTACCATCTGCGGGCCCGGGAGCACCGGATGAACGCGACGCAGAACAAGCTGGCGGGCCAGACGAGGATTCTGAACCTCCGGGACGATCCCGCCGCCGCCGCCCATTCCACCCGCTACCGGTCGGTGATCCACCGGTGGGAGCAGTTCTCCCGGAACGTGGATTACCTGCAGGGGAAACACAAGATAACCGAGGACCATGTCCGGGAAGGGGTGGACATCCTACAGCGGATCCGGGAACTGGCGGTGCAGGGGGCAAACGGGGTCTACTCCCCCGAGGACCTGCGGCAGATGGGGGCGGAGGTGAATCAGCTCCTGTCCCAGCTGCTGGAGACCGCCAACGCCCGGGGAGCGGACGGCGCCACCGTGTTTTCCGGGGACAAAACCAACAATCTGCCGTTCCGGGCGGTGGAGGGTCATGTGGCGGGAAGCGGCGAGCGGGTGGTCACCGAGGTGGAATACACCGGTTCCATCGGCGAGAACCGGGCGGAGATCTCCGACGGCGCCTACGCGGTCACGAACTTTCCCGGAAACCGGGTATTCTGGGCGGAGAACCAACAGCTCTACCCCACGGTGGACGCCTCGGCCTACCAGGTGGATCGG